>JAQBNU010000121.1 GCA_028288365.1 Chitinophagaceae bacterium
ATGGCAAATGCAGTCAACATGATGACTCCCATAGATATTGCGCCGGCTTTGCGGATATTGATTTTAAAAAACCGATTCAACAATGGTATAACAATAATGCCTCCACCAAGGCCTGAAGCTGCTGCTACCATACCGCTTAAAAAGCCAATTAACAGCAATCCCCAAACAGGGACTTTCTGAACAGAATCGTTTGCAGGAACAACAGCTCCCTTTAGCATATACACTAACATGTAAACAAGCAATAAAATCAATCCACATAAAAATACTTTCATGGAGAATAATTCTGTATTGACAAAGAAACGCAACGAGAGCCAGGAAGAAATGATCGCGGCGAGTCCTAGGATCAATATAGGTCTAGGATAAAAATATTTTCTTTTATAATGTGTATAGTTTGCGGCCAATGAAGAAAAGAAAATGGCCGCCAGAGAATTGGCGATGATGACCTGTGCATACCATTCCTTTGGTATGTTCCAAAAGTCTAACGCATACGGAATGACAAAAATGTAAATGATCCCTCCACCAATGCCTAATAATCCAGACACAAATCCACCTATGACACCGGCGGCTAACAGCAGGGCATAAGCTTCCCAAGACATCTTATTTCCCCGTCAAAATTTTCTTGTAATCAGAAGGAGCCTCCAACACTTTTAGTGCCGCGTTCAATTCCTTATCGTATTTGAAAGAGGCTTCTATTAATCCCTTTTGCAGGTAATAGCGTGAAATAATTTCTTCCTCCAACACTCTTTTAATATCTGATTTAAAAGTGATCAAATCCTTTTGCTTACTGTGTTGAATCTGTTCTTTAAATGCTTCCAATTGAACTTTGATCGCATCATAATATTTCTCGTCTTTTGATTCCTGCTCCAGTTCGGCAAGTGTCTTTTCAATCTGTGTAGAATATTCGTAATCTTTATTCTCTAACCACTTTACAAAATCTGCATATTCATCATCTGTCAATGTAAATTCTCTTGCAAATGGAATAGAAGTATGCTTGATATAATACAATGTACCATAATCAAACAATAAGTTTTTATTTACCAAGCCTATGATTACTGATGGTACAGATTCTTTCTCTACTTCCACATCTGGCTTCACTCCTCCTCCGTCACGCACCAAGCGACCATTGGCCGTTGTAAAGTTGTGTTGCAAAGAATCAGGAATTTTACCTACGCTTCCGTCTTCGTTTCTATTGCTGTAATCAATGGCCTGAATACATCTTCCACTCGGTGTATAATATTTAGCGGTGGTGATTTTTAATTGTGAATTGTAACTCAATGGGCGAGTAGCCTGGACCAAGCCTTTACCAAAAGAACGTTGTCCCACAATCACTCCTCTGTCATAATCCTGAATGACACCGGAGACAATCTCTGATGCAGAAGCACTGCGGCTATTGATTAATACGACGATAGGAATTTCTATGTCTTCCGGAATTTCTGTTCCAAAATATTCTTTGTTCCATTCTGCGATCTTACCTTTTGTACTCACAATCAATTTGTCTTTCGGTACAAACAAGTTTGAAATCCCAATGGCTTCACTCAACAATCCTCCTGGATTGCCACGAAGATCTATCACAATTGATTTCGCACCTTTTTGTTTCAGATCATGGACAGCCTTTTGCACATCCTTGGTTGCATTTGCAGTAAACTCAGATAACTTGATAAGACCTGTTTCAGGACTTACCATACCACTATATGGAACGTTATCTATTTTAATGCGTTCACGCTGAAGTGTAAGTTCTATTGGCGAAGAGGTGCCTACTTTGATAACAGAAATTTTAACCGGGGTTCCTGCTTGCCCTTTTAGTAGCTTACTGATGTCACCGGTATTTTTACTTTTAATAGCAATTCCATCAATACTGACAATCTCATCACCAATGGTCAAACCCGCTTTTTGTGCAGGGAAACCATCGTATGGCATCAATACTAAACATTTCTCTTCTCTATTACCGATGACACAACCTATTCCTCCGTATTGGCCGGTCATGTGTGTGCGGTAATCTTCTATATCGTCTTCCGCAATATAATTGGTATATGGATCCAGTGACTCCAACATGGCCTCTATGCCTGTAGTCATTAATGTAGAAGGATTGACCTCGTCTACATAATACGCATTGACCTCTTTGTAGAGTGTGGCGAAAATGTCGAGGTTGCGGACAATTTCAAAATATTTATCAGTGGGAGAAAACGCTGTACTCGCAACAATTAAAAGAGCAAGTACAAGCAGGTACCAACGTTTTTTCAAACTATTCATAGAGATGATTTTTCAGCGCTGTTAATGTCTTCAATATAACGGTTGAAAACTACATTTAATTTCTTTTCAATGTCTTTATAGGACATTTTTTCTTTGCCCACATAAACGATACCTAAAGAATATCCCTGAGCATAATGTAATGCTTCCTGACGATGATGAAGACGGTATGCTTCACGCACACATCTCTTCATGTAATTGCGGTCTACTGCTTTTTTAAAAGATTTCTTAGGTACTCCGGTTAGAAAAAGTGGTTTGTTGCCAGCTTTACCAGATTTATGATACCAGCATTTGAAAGGGTATATAAAAAAAGATGAACCCTTCTTAAAGAGTTCATCTATCAATATCTTACTCTTCAGTTTTTCATCTGAAGGGAAAATAAACAAGGGATCGTATTCTTTTGGTGTGTCCAAAAGCAACGCAGAAATTACTTGGTATGTTTCTCAGAAGAAACCGTCAACTTGTGACGTCCTCTAGCTCTACGAGCAGCGATAACTCTTCTACCGTTAGCACTTTCCATTCTATGCATGAAACCGTGCTTGTTTTTTCTTTTTCTATTCGAAGGTTGGAATGTCCTTTTCATATTCGTATTTCTTTATTATTTGACTCGAATGAACTATCTGCTCTATTCACATAAAGTAGGGGTGCAAAACTAACTTAATTGTGTACATTTTCAAAACAATTTTGAAAAATTATCAGTAAAGCCTTATTTGCCAAAAGAAATCCCCTATTTATGATGCAATATACCATTTCCTGCGCCAATCGGTTGACTCAAATTATCCAAATAAGCCTCTCTTTTGAAGTATTGGGGGAAGACTCATTGGAATTGTGCCTACCTGCCTGGAGGCCGGGAAGGTATGAATTTCAACATTATGCACGAAACCTCTTTGCGATAAAAGGATACGATGGGAATCAAAAAAATCTAGATGTCCATAAAACGGATCGCAACAGCTGGCTCATTCCACATCCAACAAAAGGTATTATAACGATCAGCTATCAGTATTCCTGTACTCAACTTGATGCCGGGGGCTCCTGGATCGATGATGCACTTATTTATATCAATCCCATTAACTGCTTACTCTACCTTAAAGAGCGAGAACACGAATCTTGTCAATTGACACTTGATTTTCCCGATACTACTGTACAACCCGCTACCCATCTCCTCTTCAAGGATCGCAAAGCACAAGTTGAAAATTACTTTCGTTTAGTGGACAGTCCTTTCTTTCTTTCACAACAACAAGAACATGTACGCTATGAAATCGGAGGAACAACCTTTCACATCTGGACACATGGAGATTTTTTTTTCTCCAAAGAAAAACTGATCGAAGATTTCAAAGCGTTTACGGCTGTTCAATTGGCAGCCATGGAAGCTTTTCCTGAAAAGGAATACCATTTCCTATTGCTCTTATTGCCGTTCACACATTATCATGGTGTAGAGCATCATCAATCTACCGTGATTACATTAGGTCCTGCGCAAGAACTTGCTAAGCCCGCTCTATACGAAGAATTGATCAGTATATCTTCTCATGAATTATACCATGCCTGGAACATCTGTAAAATCAGACCAAGGGAAATGTATCCTTATCGCTTACACCAAGAAAATTATTTTCGGACCGGTTTTGTCGCGGAAGGCATCACCACGTATTTAGGAGAATACTTTTTACGTCAAAGCAACTTCTTTAGTGAAGAACGCTTTTTATTGGAAATAGAACAATGGTTCAACCGACACCATATGCATCGAGGTGTTGAGCGTGCCTCTTTAGCCGATTCTTCTTTTGATCTTTGGGTAGATGGTTATGTGAATACATCTGCAGACTATAAAGTTTCGATTTATGTGGCGGGTGCTTTATCTGCTATTGCCTTGGACCTTCAGATCCGATTGAAAAATCCGAATCAATCTATTTTCAATTTGATGCAAACGCTTTATAAAGAAAAAGCATTGAAGTTGGAAGGTTATACAGAAAGCTATTTGCAAAAAGTCATTCAATCTTTCATCGGTGATGAAGAAAAAAACTTCTGGAATCATTGCATCACGGGACATTCAGTAGATGTCTATGTTTCACAAGCATTGGAACAATTCGGAATTGCAGTAAAAAAAATTTCTTCGTTTTATTACCATGAACGTGTATTCGGTATAAAATTGAAACCTTCTTCTCCGAAACTGGAGATCGCCAAGATACAGGTAGATTCGCCGGCAGCAGCGTTTTTCATGACAGATGACGTATTACTTGCAGTCAATAATAAAACCATGAATACACTTCAAGAGTTGCAGGGAGAAATTGAACTATCACAATATCCTGCATTTACCATACTAAGAAAAGGAAGGGAAATCTCTTTCTCTATTCCTATAAAAAACGAAGGCGATTATTGGGCGACGACTAGCGTACAAAAAAATAGCGGAGCTTCTGATGAACAGAAGCTCCGCTACAATGATTGGATGAAAGACCGTTCTTAAAAGAACTCTTTCATTTTTTCAAAGAACCCTTTGTCATTTTTACCTGGATTAGGTTTGAAGTTTTCAGAACCTCGCATTTTTTCCATGAGGTCTTTTTCTTCTTTGCTCAAAGCTTGCGGCGTCCAGACGTTTACGTAGATGAGTTGATCACCTTTACCATATCCGTTCAAGTCTTTGACACCTTTGCCTTTCAAGCGCAGGATCTTACCGCTTTGCGTTCCCTGATCAATTTTTATTTTCACCTTACCATCAATGGTTGGAATTTCTAAAGAAGTTCCAAACACGGCGTCCGTAAAGCTGATGTACAAATCGTAAATGACATTTAAGCCATCGCGTTTCAATACGTCGTCTTCCTGTTCTTCAATGAGGATGATCAAATCACCAGCCACTCCACCACCGCGTGGGTAGTTTCCTTTACCACTCATAGACAGCTGCATGCCATCGGCTACACCACCAGGAACTTTAATAGAAATTTGTTCTTCCTTTTCATTGGTACCGCTTCCGTGACAGTATTCACATCTTTCGGAAACCATTTGTCCATCGCCATTGCAAGTGGTACAAGTGGTTGCTGAGACCATTTGGCCCAGCATTGTATTCACTACTTTACGGATCTGACCGGTACCGTTACACGTGGTACATTTTTTAAGAGATGTACCGTTTTTGGATCCATTGCCATGGCAATGATCACAGGCCATTTGTCTTTTGACTTTTATTTTTTTCTCCACACCGTTAGCTACTTCTTCCAGTGTAAGTTTCAATTTAATGCGTAAGTTGGAACCCTTGCGTTGACCACGGCCACGACCACCGCCTCCGCCAAAGAATCCATCTCCTCCACCAAAACCACCATTGCCAAAGATATCTCCGAACTGGGAAAAGATATCTTCCATGTTCATGCTTCCGCCACCGCCGAATCCACCTTGATTTCCTTGGTGGCCATACTGATCGTAACGCTGACGCTTCTCTGGACTGCTCAGGATTTCGTATGCTTCTGCTGCCTCCTTGAATTTTTCTTCCGCTGAAGGATCATCAGGATTTTTATCTGGATGGTATTTGATAGCGAGTTTACGATAGGCTTTTTTTATTTCATCTACCGAAGTACTCCTCGATACTCCTAATATTTCATAATAATCTCTTTTTGCCATGACTTAAGCTCCTATCACTACTTTTGCAAAGCGTATCACTTTGTCGCCTAAAAAATATCCGGCTTCTACTTCGTCTACTACTTTTCCTTTTTGTTTCGCATCTGTAACTGGAATCTGAGTAATGGCCTCGTGCAGTTCACTGTCAAATGCTTTACCGATAGATTCCATTTTAACCAATCCTTTTGATTGAAGAGTTTTTACCGTTTTGTGATAAATGAGCTCAATCCCTTCTCTGATGGCCTTTGTAGACTCATCGTTTCCGATGGCTTTCAAAGCCCTTTCAAAATCATCCAAAATAGGAATCACAGAACTCATGACATCTTCACCTGCCGTTTTGACAAGCTCCATTTTTTCTTTGGATGTCCTTCTTCTGAAATTTTCAAATTCAGAATACAAACGGATGTACTTATCTTTCATTTCTGCCAGCTCCGCTTCCACTTTTTGAATGGGCTCCAAAGCCGCTTCCTGCGTCTCGTTTGTTTCCTCCGCTGAAAATTCCTGATTCTCTAGCGAATCATTGACTTCGTTTTCGTTGATCCCTTTCTCGGTCTTATTGTCTTGCATGATTATATGATTTGTAGCGTTCTTTCTTTTATCAATTACTTTGCCATTTGCTTAGCTGCTGACATTTTGTCGGAACTAGCTGTTGATGGCCTTCCAGATCAGATCTTTCAAAGCCACAATGCCTTTCCCAGTGACAGAAGAAATGAACAAAACCGGAATGCCTTTGGGACATTCTTTTTTCATGGCTTCTTCCAATTCATCGTCGAGCATATCTGACTTAGATACTGCCAGAATCCGCTTCTTATGGAGCAGTTCCGGGTTGTATTTTTGTAATTCCCCTAAAAGAATTTCATAATCTTTTTTAATGTCGTTGGAGTCTGCAGGCACCATGAACAGCAAAATGGAATTGCGCTCAATGTGTCGCAGAAAACGAGTTCCCAAACCCTTGCCATCGGCCGCCCCTTCTATGATACCGGGGATGTCTGCCATGATGAAAGACTTGTAATCGCGGTATTGTACGACGCCAAGATTCGGCACCAATGTTGTAAAAGGATAATCAGCGATCTCCGGTTTAGCGGCAGAAACAACGGACAACAACGTAGACTTACCTGCGTTTGGAAATCCTACCAACCCAACATCAGCCAGCACTTTCAGTTCGAGAACGATGATGCGATCCTGCGCCGGTTGTCCGGGCTGTGCATATTGTGGTGCCTGATTGGTAGAGGTTTTGAAATTTTCATTTCCCAATCCACCCAGGCCACCCGGAACAAGAATTTCTAATTGTCCGTCTTGTGTGATTTCCATCAACACTTCACCTGTTTCAGCATCACGTGCGATGGTACCTAACGGAACTTCCAGAATTTCGTCTTCACCGTCAGAGCCTGTTCTTCTTGCCGGCTGGCCATTTTGGCCATCGGTACCCAACACGTGCTTACGGTATTTCAAGTGAAGTAACGTCCACAATT
>JAQBNU010000140.1 GCA_028288365.1 Chitinophagaceae bacterium
GGCCTTAAATGTCATTTGGTCACGGAAAAAATTTGCGCTGTCCAGGCTAACAAATTCAATATCAAGCGGCTTTTGGGGATATGTTTCGGTGGTACGTACCCGGCCCGATAGGTAAAAGTTTACCCTATAATCCATTTTTCGGATAGCCCTGAGCAATAACTGGCTGCTTTGCATCACATATTGTTCGCTTTGTATACGGTTCCTGTCGTTATTAGCGAAAGTACCGCTGCCAAAATCCGAAATCTCCGACCTTTTTTCTTCAAATTTTAGTGTAGCGCCGGTTTGATACATTTTAGGGGTTACCCATAAATATACTTTGGCAAAACCCATGCATAGTAATACTGTGCCGGCAACCCAATACCAACGGCTTAACAGGATCTTTCCTATTTTAAAGTAATCAATTTCCTGATTAGGTAATTTTTTCTGGAACTTCTCTGTCTCCTGCTGCATTTACCTGAAAAGCGAATAAATAATTAAAGCGGTATTAAAAATAAGTATAGTTGGCTGTACAAGCGTAGTGAAGTTTTGTAGCTTATCGTCTCGTATAGCGCGTTTATTTTGTGCAATATATATAATATCGTTATCCTGTAAAATGATTTTTGGGTTATTCAGTATATTAATATCACTAAGGTCAACCCATATTGTTTTCGGCCCACTTTTATCTGTTCTTATTATTTTAATGTGTTTTTCATCTGCCGCATTACTAAGTCCCCCTGCCTGGCCAAGCACATCAATTAAGCTGGTGTTCTCCTTAACTAAGCCAAAGTTGCCCGGGCTTTTTCTCTCACCAAACATAGTTACCTTTAAATTTAAAATCTTTAATTCAATAATCGGGTCAACCAGGGCCGAGTCGCGCAGTAGTTGCTCAATTTTCCTTGCTGCCTGGTAACGGGTTAAACCGGCCACTTTTACATGCCCTAAAACAGGGAGGGCTACATTGCCATCCTCTTCAACCTGGAAGCTTTGCACTGATGTATTGGTTTGGCCGCCTGCCAACCCACTGCTTTCATTTGCAAAACCCTTTGGGTCCTGTAAGTTTCTAATTTGTAACTGGTCGTCGGCCTTAATATGATATGGCGCTGGCAGGGTCGAAACGGTAGCATTGTCTGCGGCAGACGGGGCTTTTTGCTCGAAAAGTACGTGTTGCTGTTTATAGGAGCATGAATAGCATAACAAACAAATTATGGTTATAAAATATAGTTGTTTAAAACGCATGGTACGGGTTGTGCAATGTTTAACTTATTAAACAAAGAGTTCAAAAATAGTATATTTTTGCATTAATAAGGCATAAATAACATCAGTGAAAGACGTAAAAATATCATTAATAACCGTAACGTTTAACGCTGCTGATACAATTGAAGGTTGTATTTGTTCGGTTATAGAACAGGCTTACTCCAATTTGGAATATATAATTATAGATGGCGGTTCAACCGATGCAACATTAGCTATCATTAATAAATATAAAGATCATCTTCATCAAATTGTTTCCGGCCCGGATGACGGCATCTACGATGCCATGAACAAGGGTATAAAATTAGCTACAGGCGATATCATAGGCACCCTGAATGCCGACGACCGCTTTGCCACCGGCGATATATTAAGCAGTATAGCGCAAGGCTTTGCATCATCGGGAGGGGATATTATTTATGGTGATATTAATTATGTAAGTAAACAGGATAAAATAATCCGTAAATGGAAGTCGGGAGCATACAAGCATGGGTATTTCAATTGGGGATGGATGCCGCCACATCCGTCTTTTTATGCTAAACGCGCGCTGTTTGAGCAATTTGGATGCTACCAAATAGAGTATGGCAGTGCTACCGATTACGAATTAATGCTGCGATTTATCCACACTAACAAGATAAAAGTATTTTATATTAATAAACTAATGGTTAATATGCTTATCGGGGGCGTAAGTAATAAAAGTATAAGCAACCGAATTAAAGCATGGAGAAATGATTTTAAAGCCATGGGTAATAATGGGCTTATATTTCCATATTTTTCCATAATATGGAAACCTTTTCGTAAAATTATGCAGTATATCAGGTAAGTATATTTTTTTATCTTTGGGGCAATATAATTGTCCCTAACATTTATATAATAATTGATTAATGCCAGAATTTTTACATAATCATCAGTTTTTATATTATACGCTGATATTAGTACTATCCCTCCTGATTACCCTGCAGGCTATACCGTCTATCTTGCACGTGGCCCGTACACGGCATTTATACGATGATTTGGGCCATTTCCGGAAACAGCATGACCATGGTATCCCGCGGCTTGGCGGAGTGGCCATATTTGTAAGCTTTATTATTACCTTATTGCTTTTTTGTATAACCGGGAAGCAATTGCCGCTTAATTACCTGCTTACCGCCTGCGTAATTTTGTTTGCCATGGGCGTAAAAGACGATCTATCGGGTGTGAACCCCAGCACTAAATTTTTTACCCAGTTTGTGGTAGCTGCCATTTTGGTTATCCCCGGCGATATCCGCTTAACCAGCATGTATGGCGTATTAGGGGTTTATACGCTTCCGTATGCAGCCAGCGCTATTTTTACCATACTAACCATTATGATGGTTGTTAATGCCTTTAATTTGATAGATGGCATTGATGGCCTTGCGGGTACAACCGGTGTAATTGTAAACAGCGCCTTTGCCACCCTGTTTATATATGTACATCAATACGAGTTGGCCAGCGTTTGCCTGGCCATGGTAGGGGCGCTATTGGGCTTTTTGCGCTATAACTTTACACCGGCTAAAATATTTATGGGCGATACAGGGTCGCTGCTTATTGGCCTGGTATCAATAGTAATGGCTATAGAGTTTATAGAGGTAAACAGCCCGGCAAATTATAATGCCGAACTGCCGCATATTTACTCGGTGCCGGCTTTAGCAATTGCCATACTAATAGGCCCTATATTTGATACATTCAGGATATTTTCTATACGGATATTGAAAAGGGTATCGCCTTTCCACGCCGATCGTAACCACGTACATCACCGCATACTGCGGCTGGGTTTTAACCACATGCAAACCACACTGATACTGGCCAGTGTTAATATGATCAGCATTGCGCTTGCCTTGTTATTTAGCGGCTTTGGCAGCACAGTAATGATAACCGTTATTGGTATCGCGTCGCTGCTGTTTAACTGGGTAATTACGTTTTGTGTGCGCTGCAAGGAGCGCGAGCAAATTTCCATGCGCTACTTCTTCTTTTAACCGTCATCTTATCTTTCCGGTACTTACCAGTATAGCCCCCCTTTCTTATTTTTAATTAGCTTTGCAGCATCAATTAATTAAAAATTAATGCGAATAGCTATTAATGGATTTGGCCGCATTGGCCGCATATTTTTAAGAAATATCCTGTTAAAGCCTGGGATAGAGGTTGTTGCTATTAACGATTTGGCCGATACCCAAACCATGGCCCATTTGTTTAAATATGATTCGGTTCATCGTGGCTTTAATGGTACTGTAACAGCAACTACTGATGAACTGGTTGTGAACGGCATTGCCATAAAAACCTTATCCATAAAGGATCCATCTCAACTGCCATGGAAAGATTTGGATATCGATTTAGTGATCGAATCTACAGGTAAATACACCACCAGGGCCGGTGCAAGCCAGCATTTAACTGCCGGTGCAAAGCAGGTAATTATCTCGGCACCATCGGCTGATAAGGATATCCCTACCACGGTGTTAGGCGTAAATGACGACGAAGCGCATTTGCGGGCTTCCATTATCTCTAATGCATCGTGTACGACCAACAATGTGGCAGCCATGATTAAAGTGTTAGACGAGAACTGGGGCATTGTAGATGGTTATATTACCACCGTACACTCCATGACCGGCGACCAAAACCTGCACGATGCCCCGCATAAGGATTTGCGCAGGGCGCGTGCTGCATCGGGCTCTATTATCCCCACCACAACCGGCGCTGCAAAGGCCATCACCTCCATATTTCCGCATTTAGACGGTAAATTGGGTGGGGCAGGGATCCGGGTGCCGGTGCTGAATGGTTCCCTAACCGATTTTACTTGCAGCTTGAAAATAATGCCGACGGTTGCCGAGATCAACGCTGCATTTAAAGCTGCGGCTAATGGCCCCATGAAAAACATATTGGAGTATACCGAAGACCCCATTGTATCAACCGATATATTGGGTAATACACATAGCTGCATTTTCGACGCGCTGCTAACATCGGTAGTAGGGGGCTTGATAAAGGTAGTA
>JAQBNU010000123.1 GCA_028288365.1 Chitinophagaceae bacterium
GTCTTCTTCCGTGCAAGGTTCAATGGTAATGTTAGAAACTATGCCGGTATGAAAATCAACTGTTTTATTCGTGAAAGAACTTCCGATAGGTTTCAGTACAGAGCGGTGTGTGATGCCTGTGCGTGGATTGGTTCTTACCGGAGAAGCGAGACTGTAGATGACAAGGTCAACTTGTCCAAGATCCGCTTTGATGAGGTCTAGTGTTTTTTGTTTTACTTCGTCAGAGAACGCATCACCGTTAATGCTTTTCGCATAAAGTCCTGCCTGGTGCGCTTGTTTTTCAAAAGCCGCTGTGTTGTACCAACCTGGGGAGCCTGGTTTACCTGGTTGTGGTGGTTTTTCGAAAAACACACCGATGGTAGAAGCATTGGTTCCGAAAGCACTGGTGATCCTGGAAGCCAGACCGAATCCGGTAGAAGCGCCGATGACCAATACTTTTTTAGGGCCGTTGATGGCACCTTTAGATTTTACATAGTTGATTTGATTCACCACGTTTTGTTCGCATCCCTTGGGATGAGAAGTCAAACAAATGAATCCCCGCATTTTAGGTTCTATGATCATGATTGTTGTTTATTGATGCTGTTTTGTTTTTTGTTCAAAACACTCTGGTACTCGTTTGCCAGCGTATAACGAACCCATAAAGTTAGGAATTATTTGTCAAGGACATAGCATTTGGAGAGCGGATTTTCAACACTGGTGGTATGTAAAGGAATAGCCAGAGGTTGTTTAATTGTTCGATGTCTTGCCCCTAAATCCCCTGAAGGGGACTTAAGAGAAGTGTGAGTATGGAGCGGGAGTATAGAGAAATCATACTCCATACTCTGTACTGCAAATTCCCCTTCAGGGGATTTAGGGACAAGACAATTCGCTAAACTATTCCTGTATGATCGCCACCACCCTTGTCGGTGCTGCCGAAGCACCTACAATCTTCAAAGGAAAAGCTGCCACGGTGAAACCACTGTAAGGCAATTGATCCAGGTTGACCAGTTGTTCCATGTGACAATATTCTTTGCGTTGACCCACCAGGTGTGCCTGCCAGAAGAGATCCGGATTGTTGGTTTCTTTTGCTTTTTTAATCAGGTAAGGTAAGGGCAAATCCCATCCCCAGGAATCGATGCCCATCACTTTAATGCCTTGATCGATCAACCATTCGGTGGCTGTCGCGCTCATGCCCGTTCCTACTTTATGAAATGCTTTTGTGCCGTTAAATTTATCCCGACCTGTTCGGATCAACACAATCATGTTGGGTTTGATCTGCAATTGTTGCTGCTGTAAAAATAATTCAATGTCAGCGACGGTGATTTCATCGAAGTCGGCTTTATGTGTCATGTCGATGACGAGTCCTTCATTCATGCACCATTCCAACGGAATTTCTTCCGCCGTACGCGAAGGTTTTCCTGCACAGGTAGGCGAGTAATGCCAGGGTGCGTCCATGTGTGTGGTCGAATGTACGCCCATGTGTACGATGGTATCATCGGCCCAGCCGTTGAAGTATTTTGGAAATAATTTAAAAGGCAAACCCAATAAACGAATCAACCATTTGGCACGAGTATGCGGTTTGTGTTTGATCTTCACGCGCATGAACCATGGATCCTGTGCGTTGTATTGAATGGGTTTGGAAAGGTCGATGATTTTCATGTATAAGGTTTATCTGGTAAAGTAATGGTTTTTTAAAAAGGGATACAAATACAACATCCCCATTTATAGGGATGCTATTTTTTTTTATGAAGACAGAGGTTGTCCTTCATGATAAAATAATTATTAAGTCTGCAATTTTTTTGCATCGTTCGATCACATAATTGGTAATGAAAGGATAAGACAACAATATATTGTTTTGCGTTTTGATTTTATTTCAGGAAAAAGGATGCAAAAAACCATCGGTGTTGCGCCATTATTTTTTTATCACAAATTTTTTAAAGCCACTCCCCATAAAGTGGTATTGTGTGATGTGTATTACAAAATTACTTTTGTTCAGTTCGCATGATTTATTAACGATCGCTGAATCCATTGTTATTTGTGGGGTTTCGTCGGTTCTTAAAACCAGATGGTATTTCGCTAAGCATATTCTTTTAACTCAATCTCTTTCCTTTATCTATTTATCTCTAAACAATTAAACACACACTATGAAAAAAATAACTCTACTGCTGATCGCATGTGCTTTCGGCTTATTTCAGATTCAATTGTCAAAAGCACAATTGACAGGTGCTACCCTCAATCTTTATGGAAGCGGTGGTCCATTAATTAATTTTTTAAGTAGTTCTTCCGGACCGCTTAGAAGTTCTATCTTTTCAAATACAAGCAGTGATTTAGTGATGTCGTCGTTTGGTAATTTTACTTTTAACAATCCGTCAGGATCCAGCACTTATTTAAATATTCTTACTGCCAGTAATTATGTTGGTGTGGGTTTGGCCAATCCTACCGCACCTTTTCAAATTGCGAATGCTTTAGGTAGTACAACAAAAAAACTGGTACTGTTTGATGACAAAGTTGGAGTAGGTACAGACTTGCATAACTTCTATGGTTTTGGTGTGAACTCAAGTAACATGCGTTATCAGACTTCTTATGCGAATACCAATCATATCTTTTATGCAGGTAACGGAGCTACACCTGGTACTTCTACCGGAAGCAATGAATTGATGCGTATTACAGGATCGGGTGCTTTAGTCGTAGGAGGAACCTCCAGTTCTGGATCGATACAGCTGACCGGCACAGCCAATCCTACGTCTCAATTGTCAATATATGGAACGGCTCCTGGTATCACACTTTATGGATCTGGATATAGTAAAATTTATAATAACAACAGCAGCGTAGGATTTGGCTTACCTACTTCTCAATGGAATGACCTTATAGTAACCAATCTTGGAGACATTGTATTTGGAAATGCGACATCACCAAGCTTTACGGAGAAAGTACGATTGACAACCGCAGGGAATTTCGGTATCGCTACCACCAGCCCTCAATCCAAACTACACGTGAACGATGTGGTACAAGTAACAGGATCTACAACACCAAGCAATACGAAAGCAGGTTTGACGGCAGGTGAAAACAGCACGTATACCTGGTTGCAAAGTAATACAGCAAAACCATTAGCACTTAATCCTACTCCTTCATCTACACAATACGTAGCGATTGGATTTACACCAGGTGCTTATACTGTACCATCAGGTTATAGTTTGGCTGTAAAAGGAAACATCATCGCGGAAGGCTTATTGGTAAAACTTGTCGGTAGCTGGCCAGATTTTGTGTTTGATAAAAATTACAAATTGATGCCTTTGAATAACCTGGAAACTTACATCGCTGCGAACAAACATTTGCCAGAAATTCCTTCTGCAAGTGAAATGGAAAAAGAAGGTGTCAACACAGCTGAGATGGATAAAATGTTGTTGCAAAAAATCGAAGAGTTGACATTGTATGTCATCCAACAACAAAAAGAAATTGAAGCTTTGAAGCAAGTGTCTTCAGCAGCTACCAAGTAGTAGTTCTTCTTTAAGGAAAAATGAAATTAGTTTTAATCTTTAATGTGTAGACTATGAAAAAATATATTTTACTGTTGTGTCTATTCCTCTGCTATAGCGGAGTGCAGGCACAATTTTTGGTGGGTACTCCGCCCAGTGTATCATGGATGAAAACAGACATGTGGCCACAAAATGCATTGGTATATAGCGGAAGCTCCGCTGTTCCTGACTTCCAGAGCGGGAGTGACTGGTGGGAAAGAAGTGCGATCAGGTATAGCGGAGGTATTCCGGTGGGCTATGTACATGCCGGTTACGGCAGTATGCCGGGACTTAATACGTCTAACTTTGACAATGTTCATAATCCTTTAAAACAAAACATCCAGGACTTGGGAGGTTGCGGTTGGGCGATTATTGCGGGCCAGAGCAGTTGTTATAGTGAAACCAATCTTTATGTGGGTACTTTTGCTCCTTTTATAGGACTCTCTGACCTGAGCGGAAATCACAATCCATCGGATCTTAAATCGATGCCCTTTAGTGGCGTATTTTATGGAGTAACATCTACCAGTGATGGCGGCTACCTGGCTGTAGGTACTTCGCTGATGTCTTCTTCCTTTGTAACAAATAGCAGTGGAGCACTTACGGGACTTGTTCCTATTGTATACAATCCTACCACACTCAACCACACTTCGACATTGACAGATGGTACGTGTACATGGGGTGGACAAGGGAAAGCGTTGGTGATAAAGTTAAATGCAGACCTTAGCATCAACTGGTCCTACCTGTATGGCATGCAGCCTTATACTTCTGGTTCATCGACACCTTCAGAAGATGCGGTAGCATTTAATGTAGCAGAGTCTGCTTCTGGTGGGTATATCATCTGTGGACATTCAGATTATGGAGGTAAATCAGATTATGTCATGAAGTTAGATGTCAATGGATACATCACCTGGCAACAAACGGTGGCCACCTCTACAGAAGGTGATAAGTTTGATATTCGTAACGATTTTACTACACATGTAGAAAGTGGTACGGAATATATTTATGCAGCTGGTACAGATATTTCTAATCCCTCCAATGCTCAGTTTTATATTTCGAAACTGAACGCATCTACTGGCGCAACCGTGTGGTCAACACCAATTGCATATATTGATCCTTCTACTTCAGGGTATGATAACATCTGCAATATAGACGTGGCGACGAATGGTGATTTGCTTGTATCAGGTTTGAGTGATAGAGGTGGGGCTTCTCCTGATAAAGATGGTCAAGGTTATGGCTATATCGGTAGGTTAAGTTCGTCCAGCGGGTCTTTGATTGTGGGGTATCAAGAATCATTTTTGACGCAAGCATCCGATATGAAATACTTAGTATGCGCCACTTCTGATAATGGATGTGCTGTCACTACTACCGTTATTTCAAATTCATTGTCTTCATGCAGTACTATGACAGACGCTTGTTTAGGAGGAACTAGTATTATGAACAGCGATGCGTATGTCGCTAAGTTCGATGCGTCACTCACGAAAATATGGTCCGGAAGAATCGATGCCAATACACCAACACCTCATGGTACTGCAGCTGACATACTGGATTGCGGCGCGTTAGGAAGTTTCGATTGGCATTTCGATAACACGCACAATTATGACCTGAAAAGACAAGAGTGTTTATTCGATATTCTGGAAGGGCCGGATGGTGGATTATTGATCAGTGGTAAAACCAGTGTCAATCAAGATGATGGTTACCTGATCAAGTTGTGTCCGACTGCAACGACCAGTACCATCACTGGTCAAACGATCAATACGACATCATTGGTATACGCCAATACAATCAATGTTGATAATACTACGGTCTCTAGTCCCGGTGATGTCGATCTTGAGGCTTGTCAATATGTATACCTCGGAGTAGGAACATCATTTGCAGCGGGAAGTATTGTGAAAGCAGCCATTGATTTAGGTATTTGTTGTACGGCATCTTCGTTAGAAGCTAGGCTATCGGATGGTTCTTATAATAATGGTTTTGATAACAACGTAAAACCAGATGTGTCAGCTCCGGGTTTGGATGCTGCTGTATATCCGAATCCAAACAATGGTTCATTCACTTTGTCCATCACAACCAATGACAATGAGAATGTAGTGATTTATATATACGATCATGCTGGTCAGTTGGTCTGGAGTCAGCATGATCTGAAGATTGAAGGTAATGTGAATTTGGATGCGCAACTTCGCAATTACAAAACGGGAATTTATATGCTCAAGGTAAGTTCGGATAACTATTCTGTCACACGTAAGTTCGTAATAGAATAATAAAACAAGAAATGCGAGTTAAGGAGTACTTCAGTCGAAAGGATTGGAGTACTCTTTTTTGTTTAATAAACTTTTATCGGTAAGGCTGTTTAAAAATGCGATGATGCTTTTAATTTCTGTTGGATCAAGTTGCAGGGATTTTCCTTCTTCCATATTGGACATGTAGGGAAGAAAAGAAGAGACAGAAGGGCTCATTTTAATGCCGTGACTATAATGATTCAACACTGCTTCCAATGTTTGAAATCTTCCATCGTGCATGTAAGGCGCTGTCACTGCTATATTGCGTAAACTTGGCACCTTGAATTTTCCGATGTCGTCGTGATTTTTACTGATGTCTCCAACACCCTGATCTTTGAATGTACTATCCAATCCATTGTTGCGGATGTTTTGTTCATGCAATAAATTGGAAGAATGACACAAGCTACATCCCGCACCTCTTTTCCCTGTTCGTGCGTCGGGAATGGTGGTAAATAAAACATATCCTTTTTTTTCTTCTTCAGTTAACACCTCTTTATCACCGGATAAAAATTGATCAAAGCGTGATCCCGAGGAAACGATAGTTTTTTCAAATTGTGCAATGGCAGTGGCAATATGTTCTTTGGTGATTTTTTTATCGACGTAGGCTTTCGCAAATAATTTTTTGTACAAAGGAATACGGTTCAACTCTACTAACAACGAATCTAAATCCTGATCCATCTCGATTTTATTTTGAATGGGAATCAGAGCCTGTTCTTCCAGTGTCTTCGATCTTCCGTCCCAGAAGTACATGCCATGCCACATGAGATTGGTTAGCGATATGGAGTTGCGGGTTGTTGCTCCATTCACTCCTTCACTCAATGCTTTGGGATCAGTGAAGGCAAATTTTTGCTGGTGACAAGACGCACAAGACACAGTATTGTTTCCAGACAGACGTTTATCATAAAATAAAAATCTACCCAATTGCACAACGGATTTTTTCAGCGTATCTTTTTTCTGTATTGTGGAGCCGAAATAGGAAGGATAAACGAATGTATATACATCTTCGTCTTTGGAGATCAAGTAAAAGGATTGAAAAAGAATGCAGGTAAGAACCAGGCAAACCAATACCTTGCATTTGGCAGGTCGTGTCATATTAAACAATAGGAAAGACAAAATAAAAATATGGATTCCAATTGATATTTGTAATACCGATAAATAGGTATAGAAGATGTGTAAGCGGATGCTGATAAATAAAAAAGGCATCCACTTTCGCAGATGCCTTTTATCATAGTAAGTATTTTTATTTAATCGGAACAGCCACTTTCGTTTTATCCCAAGCGAAGGTGAGTTTCAACGAATCCGCATCTTCAAAGGCGATGGTAAATAATTCTACCGGTTCTGCTAAAGGCTCTACAGGAACTTTCACTTCCAATACATCCGCTGCTGCTTCACGGCTGGCTTCGCCTCCAAAGGTAATGCCCCATCCGTATTCTTTAGAGTTAAAGATGACGGTCCATGCTTCTTTACCAGGAATGGTCCACAATGTATACTTGCCGGCTGGTAATGTTTTTTCGCCGATCACGATATTTGTTGCAGTAGTGAAGGTTGTTGCTTCGTTAGCACCGGTGCGCCATACTTTATCGTAAGGTACCAAGCCTCCGAAAATTTCTCTTCCTCTTTTGGAAGGTCTGTTGTAAAAGACAGAAAGGTCTTTGCCGTTTTTACTGTACGTCACGGTTTCTTCCGGACTTGCTTTCTTCGTGTTGTATTGGAAGAATTTAAAAAGCACAATCAGGGCAATCACGATCGAAGCTAGGATGATTAAAATGCGTTTCGTTTTTTTAGTCATGGTATAGGTGGTTTGTTTTAACGAATATAATAAAAGACAGATAATTAAAAGGAGTACGGTAAATTATTCTTCTCATTTTGTTTTGATCGCGTACCAGTCTATTTTCCTGGACAGGTACATGATCGTTGCCAATACTATGAATAAGCCTATG
>JAQBNU010000030.1 GCA_028288365.1 Chitinophagaceae bacterium
AATTGGTCTTATTGAATTAATCCTTTGTAATAATTCTTATATTTGGCAGCTAAATATTTTTATTGAAAATGTCCGTAAAAAAAATCACCCTTTCTCTTTGCTTACTAATAGCATTAAGTTTTTCTGTCCATGCGCAGATCAGTAATTTTCACAACCCAGTTATCACTACAGCTGTTCCGTTTTTAACCATTTCTCCGGATGCCCGTTCAGGGGCATTGGGCGATGCAGGTGCGGCTATTTCTGCGGATGCGAATGCCGTATACTGGAACGTAGGTAAGCTGGCATTTGTGAAGAAAGACATTGGTGCATCTATCTCTTATACTCCCTGGTTGAGAAAGTTGGTCAACGACATGTCTCTGTCTCAGATTTCAGGGTATAAAAAAATTCGTAAGAACGAAGCGATTGGATTTAACTTCAAGTATTTTAAACTGGGCGAAATTCAGTTTACAGATAATGCCGGTAATAAATTGCAAACGTACAGACCGAATGAGTTCATGGCTGGTATCGTCTACTCCAGAAAAATGACACAAAACTGGAGTGTAGGTTTAGGTATTAAATACATTCGTTCGGATCTGGCAGGTAACGTAACGATTCCTGGTTCGAATACAGTGGCAAAACCAGCCAGTACAGCGGCAGCTGATATCGGTGTATATCACAACAATCCTAATTTAACATTGGCTGGAAGACCGACAGCATTTTCATTCGGAGCGACGATTACTGATCTTGGAGGAAAAGTGACGTACACAGATAACGACAACCGTGAGTTCATTCCAACGAATTTAAGATTAGGTGTTGCAGGAACGATGGAAGTAGATCAGTTTAGTAAAGTGGTTTTGATGTTGGATATGAATAAACTCATGGTTCCTTCTCCTCCTGTCTATGCTACAGATAGTAATGGTAACGCAACCTCAACCATTGTAAGCGGAAAAGATCCTCATAAAACAGGCGTATTGGCTGGTGTGTTGGGATCGTTTACAGATGCTCCAGGTGGACTTCATGAAGAATTACAGGAAATTGTGTTGAACCCTGGTATAGAATATTGGTATAACGATTTGTTTGCTGTGCGTGGTGGTTTTCACTATGAAGACAAGCACAAAGGAAATCGTAAGTATGTGACGTTAGGTTTGGGTGTTCGTTACAATGTATTCGGATTAGATTTTGCTTACCTCATTCCCGTTGCGCAAAACAATCCATTGGCAGAGACCTTGCGATTCACGCTGCATTTTGATTTTGAAAAACAGAAGAAAGCAAGCAGCGCACCTGCTTCAAATGAAGTTGGAGAATAGAAAACAAGAAGCATGTTAGATAGAATGAATCCTCCGTCCTTTGTGGACTTGGAACCCTTTACATTGATCAAGCCGGAAACGCTACGTGCATCTTCCGGCTTGACTGCTTTTATATTGGAGCAAGGCCGACAAGAAGTGTGTCGTTTGGAAATTACTTTTCCTGCTGGCAAATGGTATGAACCTTATACCGGGATCTCTTATTTTACCAGCAAGCTTTTAGCTGAAGGAACAAAGCAAAACAGTTCTGGAAAAATTCAACAACTCATTGCTCAATACGGTTCTTTCTTTGAAGTCAGTCCTGGCAATGATCAGGTTACGCTAAGTGTTTTCTGTTTGTCTCGTTACATCAAGCCCATGATGGACTTGTTAGAAGAGATGATTGAACAACCTTTGTTTGATGCGGACGAACTGGAAAAACTAAAATCACAGGCTCGTCAAAACTATGCGTTGAATCTCAACAAAACTTCATATTTGGCTGGACGTTCCTTTTCGCAATTGCTTTTTGGAGATCAACATCCTTATGGAAAAGTACTGGATGAAAAAGCAATCGAACAGGTTTCGTTAGACGATATAAAAAAATACCATCAGCATGCTTTTCATTGGAACCAGGCTTCTGTATTCGTCAGTGGCAAGGGAGAAGATTGGGAAGTATTTGTAGAGGATTGGATGAAGCGTAAAAATATTCTGGGACCGTTAAAAGGTTCTTTGACTTATGTGTCTCCTCGTCCGGTTGGGCAGGTATTGAAAATAGATAAAGAGGGATCAGTGCAATCGTCTGTGAAAGCAGGCTTCTTCATTCCTTCCAGAAAAGATTCAAGTTTCCCTGCCATGTATTTATACAATGAAATTTTCGGAGGCTATTTTGGTTCGCGACTGATGCAGAACATAAGAGAAGATAAAGGTTATACATACGGTATACATTCTTCGATGGTACAAGATATACATACTTCTTACTGGTCCGTGCAAACGGATGTCAACGGTGACAATGCAGCGGCCACTGTTCATGAGATCAAGTTTGAGATGGAGAGAATGCAGCAGGAATTGGTTTCAGAAGATGAATTGAAAGTGGTCAAAAATTATATCATTGGTTCGTTCATCTCTTCATTGGATACACCATTTAGTTTTATGGATCGTTTCAAAGCGACCTACTTCAATGAACTGGGAGATCAGTATTATGAAGAACTTATGAGAAAATTATTAGTGGTCACTTCTCAACAAATACAGGAAGTAGCGAAATCCTATTTTGATCCGCAGCAGTTGAATGTTATAGTCGCAGGCAAGTAATTATAAAGAAGAGATATAAAGAAAGCGGGGAACTCTTTTACCTTCTATTTCGATTTCTTCCAAAAACATAGAGAGCGGTCTTACCCACAATTGGTCCGTTGTTTCAGGTTTGTACAAGACTAAATTTTCTTCGGTTTCACTGTGTTTTACCGTATCAAGAGCGATGTAATAATTGCCTTTGTAGTGCTGGTATCGGCCTGGGATAAATTCTTTTTCCATACGAATATATACAATGAAAAGACAGTTGATGATTTGATTCGACAACTGTCTTTTTATTTTTTGAATGATGTTTTATTATCAGTGCCATCAGTAGCAAGAAAGTGAGGAGCCGTTTTTATATCCAATCTTACATAGGTTTTATAAGTACTATATATACCTGCGAAAATGCTTACAATCGTTGGTTACAGAAGGAATACAATTTTAGTGCAATCAGTAAAAGTACAGTGAATGCAGGATTCCTTCGTATACAATACTTAATATGCTCTGGCAAATACGACGCGCTGAGTGGACGGTTTACCTGTTAGTATACATTTACCTGCTTCTTGCTTAGTATTTAATTCAATACAACGGATAGTTGCTTTTGTATCCTCTTTGATTTTTTGTTCTGTTTCAGAAGTGCCGTCCCAGTGAGCCAATATAAATCCACCTTTTGTATCCAATACGTTACAGAATTCTTCGTAAGAATTAACTTCTGTTGTGTGAGTATTGCGATAGGCAAGCGCTTTCTGATAAATATTCAGTTGAATGTCTTTGAGCAATGCTTCAATCTCTCCTGACGCAGTGTCTGCAGGAATGGATTTTTTTTCTTTTGTATCTCTGCGTGCTATTTCCAATGTGTTATTTTCTACATCGCGCGGTCCGATGGCGATTCGAACGGGAACTCCTTTGAGTTCATAGTCTGCAAATTTGAAACCCGGTGTTTGTGTGTCGCGGTCATCAAATTTAACAGAGATATTTTTTTGACGAAGCTCTTTGATCAAAGGATCTATTTTAACGCGTATACTTTGTAGTTGTTCTTCGTTTTTGAAAATAGGTACGACTACCACTTGTATAGGAGCCAATAATGGGGGTAAGACCAGGCCTTCATCGTCAGAGTGAGCCATGATCAATGCGCCCATAAGTCTTGTGCTTACGCCCCATGAAGTACCCCAGACATAATCCAGTTTGCCTTCTTTCGGTGCAAATTTCACTTCAAAAGCTTTGGCGAAATTTTGTCCGAGAAAGTGCGAGGTGCCGGCTTGTAATGCTTTGCCATCCTGCATTAATGCTTCTATGCAATATGTTTCTTCTGCTCCTGCAAAACGTTCGTTGGCTGTTTTTATACCTCTCAAGACAGGCATTGCCATGTATTGTTCGGCAAATTCAGCATAGATATCCAACATTGTTTCGGTTTCTTTGATCGCTTCTTCTTTCGTAGCATGAGCAGTATGTCCTTCCTGCCAAAGGAATTCAGCCGTTCTCAAAAACAATCGTGTACGCATTTCCCAACGCACCACATTGGCCCATTGATTGATCAGCAAAGGCAAGTCGCGATAAGATTGCACCCAGTTTTTGAAGGTACTCCATATCACGGTTTCAGAAGTAGGTCTGATGATGAGTTCTTCTTCCAGTTTCGCATCAGGATCGACAATCACTCCTTTGCCATTTGGATCGTTTTTCAAACGGTAATGCGTGACTACGGCACATTCTTTCGCGAAGCCTTCTACGTGGCTTGCTTCTTTACTCAAATAGGACTTAGGAATTAATAAAGGAAAGTAAGCGTTAGTATGTCCCGTCTCTTTAAACTTGGTGTCCAGAATAGATTGCATCTTTTCCCAAATAGAATAACCATAAGGCTTAATGACCATGCATCCTTTAACTGCCGAATTTTCAGCCAAATCGGCCTTTTTGACTAATTCATTGTACCATAGTGAATAATCTTCGTCTCTTTTAGGAAGAAATTTGCTCATTTTTACGTTATAGTTATAAGTTGGTATGATTTGTGATTATGCCATCACTAAAGCGAGCAAAGATAAGGTATTTTTGCTACTTTGTAATTCAAGTAAACGAATTAAGAATATGAAAGCGGACACCTGGAAAAATAGCATCGTTATGCTCTCAATAGCTGCAGCAACTGCAGTGTTGAGTTCTTGCGCAACGACTTCTCCTTCTGCGTCAAACGGCGTAAACGACGATCCGATTTATTTTTCTTCTGCTGACAGAAAGGCAGCTATAGAGCAGAGGGCTCAACAACAAAAAGCACAGGCAGCACAAAGAAGTACATATGCAAGCAGTAATACTTCCAGTCAAAACTATCAGTTCAATTCTGCGGATGCTCCTGATAAAACAGTAGATTATTCTCGTTATAGTGAAGCCAGCAAATACAATCAAACCTACACTCCAAGCAATAGCACGAGTGGCGGTGATTCCTATAACAACAATAATTATAATAACAACAACTACAATAATAACGGTAACTATAACAACAGCAATTATGGCAGCACTGGTTCTAATTGGAACAGCAACACTTCTCTTGCTGTAGGTTATGGGTTTGGTCCGGGTGCATCATACTACGGTGGTTGGGGAGGAGGAATGTCTTCTTTGAATTTAGGCTATTCCTCTTTGTATGGAACAAGCATAGGTATTGGATATGGTTGGGGATCGGGTTATGGTTATGGCGGAGGTTATGGATATGGTAATTATGGTTATGGAGGGTATCCTTATTATGGGTATAATAGTTTTTATAGTCCGTATTACAATAACTACTGGTATAATCCTTGGTCATGGTATGGTGGCTACGGTTATGGAGGATATGGATTCGGAGGGTATGGCTTTGGTTTAGGATACGGCTATGGTGGTTATGGGTACGGTTATGGAAACGGATATTATGGGTCTGCAGGAAGTAGCGGTTATGGCAGAGGTACTATAGGACCTAAGACAATGACAGGTTCTAATACTGGTAACAACAACAATACATCAGGCAGTGGACGCGCTCCTGGTCGTGATTATACTCAGCAACAAAACCAATACAATAGTCAAGGCGGAAATAATCAAGGAGGAAGAACGCCTAATAATAACAACAATGGAAATCCTTCGAATCAGTCGATGGACTATACCAACCGTGGTTCTAATCAGAATAATCAAAACAATAATAACACAGGAAACACGTATAGAGGAAATAGTAATGCGGGTAGTACGAATGGTAATAACAACAATTATTCACAACAGCAACAATACTATCAGCAAAGACAACAAATAGAAAATCAACAGAGACAGCAGCAACAACAACAGCAGAATAATCAACAGCAACAACAATACAACCAACAGAGACAGCAACAACAGTACGGTCAACAGCAGCAACAGTATAATCAGCAAAGACAACAACAGCAAAATTACAATTATGGTGGCGGTGGTAACTATGGCGGCGGTGGAGGTAATTATGGTGGCGGCGGTGGAAGCTATGGTGGTGGCGGTCGTTCAGGCGGTGGAGGAGGAAGCGGCGGTGGTGGCGGTGGCAGCAGAGGAAGACGTTAATTAAGAAGGCAGAGTTAGTGCATATGAAGAGTACAAATAGAAAAAGTAAAACTCGTTTTATTTTAAAACTTGTAATGCTAATGTCTGTGTCATCAAGTGTTTTGGCGCAGGTGGAACCGGGCTCATTGGGTTATTACAGCTATGTTCCTGACTTTAGTGGACAAAGCGTGTACGGTTCTGCAAGGATGCAAGGGCTTGCCGGTGCGGGAGTTTCTCTCGGAGGAGACATTGGTCAGATCGGCTTGAACCCTGCGTCATTGGGCTTTTTTAGGAAATCCGAAATTTCAATATCAGCTGGCGTAGGTTCATCGGGTAATCAGTCTAGTTTTTTAGGTAACTCCACTCATGCCAACAGGACATGGTTTGGCCTCCCTAATTTTGGAGCAGTCATCAATTTCTCTAAAGACGATTTGGTTCCAGGTATTTTCAGGGGCGGTTCTTTAGGAATTTCTTTTACGAAGACGAACAATTACCAGGATCAATTTCAGATGTCAGGTATTAATAATCAAAATTCAATGACTGATTATTTTGCTGAGAATGCTAATGCAGGCCTTGCCAATGGACGTACATTCAATGATGTATTAAACGAAGATCCGACTCTTCCTAATTCTTTAGATGCTTTGGCCTTTAATGCGTACCTGATCGATTATGATGGTTCTCAATACACTCCAAGTATTGGTTATTATCAAAACAGAGACAGTGGTACGTATGTGAACGAACCTCCTTATTATAGTTTTCCTCTTGATCAGGCACAACAAAAACAAACAGTTACAAGAAAAGGAGGACAGTATTCCTGGGATCTGGCGTATGGCGCGAACATAAATGATCGTATTTATCTGGGATTCGGTGGTTCAATCTTAGTGACGAATTATCAACAACAAAGCTTGTTTTCAGAAAAGCATTTACCTTTTCCCTACTACCTAAAAGATTTCACTTTCACAGAAAATGATGCTCACCGAGGAACTGGATTCACGGCAAAGATTGGTGCCATCATAAAGGCCACAGACTGGATGCGAATAGGAGTATCTGTTCATAGCCCTACTTATAACTACATGAAAGAAACATACAGTTGGGGTATTGTAGGTAATTTCAATAATGTGTTGATTGAGCAAAATCCGACTACAACGTACCTCAATCACTCTGATGTAAAAACGACTACTAATTATTTCAATTATAGGTTTATAAAACCGCTGCGTGCTTCGGCTGGTATTACATTGCTAGCGGGCAAACGTGGTTTTTTGACGGGTGATGTTGAATTTGTGCCTTACCAAACAGCTACTCTTCAATATCCTTCCAATCAATTTTTATTTGAAGCAGACAATGCAACGATTAAGAACATGTATAGAAACGTGTTCAATTATAAATTAGGAGCGGAAGTAAAGTTGAATAAAGAATTTAGTCTTAGGGGAGGATTTGCTTATTATGCGGATCCTTATAATCATGTGGACAACTTAAAAAGGGATCAATACAATTTTACATTTGGTGCCGGCTACAGAATAGAAGGGTTTTATGTTGATTTTGCTGTAGTGCAAAATTTTACCAACCAGTTGTATAAGCCGTATACGCTTAACAACGGACAGGAGCCGACTGACATCATGAAAAAACATTATAGCTTCTACCAGATTACAACAGGGTTTACCTTTTAAATCTGCCAATAGTTTTATAACTTCCTATATCAATAAATTATTTACGGATAATGAGTAGACATTTTTTTCTGGGGTTTAGCATGCTGTTTTTGCTTACATGGAGTACTCTCTCTCATGCAAGGCTTAAAATTGGAGATCAGGCACCGGATTTTACCATATTGAACCAGGAAGGGAAACCTATTAAGCTAAGCTCTCTTAGAGGTAATGTTGTATTGGTTGATTTTTGGGCATCGTGGTGTATGCCTTGTCGCATGGCAAATACAGAGATTGTACCGGTATATCATAAATATGCTTCCCTTGGTTTTGACATGTTCAGTATTTCTCTTGATTCAAAAAAAGAACCATGGATCAATGCCATACGCAATGATAAGATGGATTGGCCACATCATGGAAGTGATTTTAAGGGATGGGAGAGTGCCGTTGCGAAATTGTATGCTATTGAGTCTTTGCCTTCATCATTTTTGCTTAATGAAAATGGGATCATTATTGCTCTTGATCCGGATGAATATGACCTTGAAAAAAAACTGCAGGAAATTTTCTATAAACAAGTTCACTTTTTTCCTATACTGGCGTCTGAAAAAATTCAATTTACAGCAAAAGCAAAATATGACATTGTAAATGACAAAGGAGTTTCTGTATTGAAAGGAAAATCGGACGAAGTAGACATTACAGGATTGGCTCAGGGGCCTTACACGATTAAGGTGGATGAAGTAGTTTCTAAGTTTCAAAAAATTGGAGTGGAAAGTCCGACGCCTACTTTTTATCCTGCCAGAGTAGATGATGCCATTACTATATCAAGAGATGCACAATTTGAAGTGTACACACTGATAGGCAAAAGAATGATCCAGGGCAAAGGATCCAATGTTGATTGTACGATGTTGAGGAGTGGAAGTTACTACCTGTGTATAGAGGGTAGGATATTTTCTTTCTTCAAAAAATAAGATGACGATAATTATTCGGAAATAATTATCGTCATCTTATTCGTTTTGTTTGGGGTCAATGGTTCTGTTTTTTCTCCTGCACCAAAGTTATTTCGATCCCCTTTTTCCGCTGTAACATAGTACACGATAGCGTCCATGTTATCATAAGTAACTATTCCCTTATCATCTGTCTTATCTAAAGCAACAGGGTTGCTGCTCTTCTCATAATCTTCTTTGCTCTTGTATACTGCTACCGTAGCACCGCTTTCAATGTTGCCTAATTCGTTGCGTACGGTTATTCTCAAGTTGGTTTTAAATAGCTGAAAGCTAGCCAGAGAAAACAATGCAATAACCAATAATAAAATAGCAGCGATTTTTTTCATACTTGTATCGTAATGATAAAATGATTTTCTAACTGTACCTCCTAGTCGTAAGAACTATGTGTTTAACAAGTTGAAAATTTTCATTTTATTATACAATGTTTTACGGTCAATATTTAATAATTGTGCCGCTTTTGATTTGTTGAAGTTTACTTTTTTCAAAACCTCTACAATTTTTTCAAACTCCGCATTCAAAGCTATTGATTTCAAATTGTGAGCGTCGCCATTCAATGGTTTACTTTCTGATTTATCATCAACCAAAGAAAACTTAGATTGGAAAACAATTTCCTGTGGAAGCGTTTCTGCTGTGATTTTATTTTTTCCACTAAGTAACACCGCTCTTTTAATGACGTTGTTCAACTCTCTTAAATTTCCTGGCCAGTTGTAATCCAGGAATATTGCTTCTACTTCCTCGTCAAATCCTTCTATTTGTTTACCAAGTTCTGCATTGGCATTCGACAGGAAGAATTCAGCAAACATCATGATGTCATTTTTTCTGTCGCGCAATGAAGGTAGGTCTATAGAGAACTCATTGAAACGATGGTATAAGTCTTCGCGGAAAGTTCCTTTAGATGTAGCGCCGTTGATTTTCTCATTGGACGCTACAATGATTCTTACATCGATAGGTGTTTCTTTTTGAGAACCCAGTCTTCTTATTTTTCTTTCCTGTATTACTCTTAATAAAGACACCTGAATGTCATAAGAGAGATTTGCAATTTCATCCAGGAATATTGTTCCTCCGTTAGCCAATTCAAATTGACCAACTTTGCTTTGCATCGCTCCTGTGAAGGCTCCTTTTTCATGACCGAACAATTCGCTACCCGCTAATTCTTTATAAAGAGATCCGCAATCTACAGCCACAAAAGGTTTGTCTTTTCTATTGCTCAATGCATGGATGCTATAAGCGATGGATTCTTTTCCTGTACCGCTTTCTCCATAGATGATTACAGAGTAATTCGTGGGAGCAACAAGTTCTATTTGTTTTTGAATGTTTTTCGCTTCAGCACTTTTACCTATGATGATGTGTTTGGAAGGCGGATGATTAACAGAACCATTCTTATGATTGACATTCACTAATGGTTTATCTTTGATTGAAGCACCATCTTCTTGTTCTTGCCCTAAAGAAGCTTTATGCTTCAATGCTTTTTCCATCGTGATCAATATTTCATCTGGAAAAAGAGGTTTGGTTACATAATCAAATGCTCCCAATTTAATCACATCGACTGCAGTCTTCACATCGGAATAACCTGTGATGATCACTACTTGTATACTCGGATCAATCTGTTTAATTTTTTCCAGCACTTCCTTCCCATCCATTTTGGGCAATCTAAAATCACAAAATACCAGGTCACATTCGTTGGATTTTAAATAGTCCAACGCATTGACTTCGGAAGTAAAGAATTTAGTATCGTGCCCCTTCTTTTTGAAGAACCTTTCAAGAAGTTGACAGATGTCAATGTTGTCGTCGATAATTAAGATTTTAGCCATAATTTTATTATTTGTCAGAAGTCTAGTCTACTGTAGGGTATTGATAACTGCTATTAATTGATTGACTGAAAATGGTTTTTTTATAAAGGCATCCGCACCCAGCGATTTGTAATTATCTATTAAATGATCGCTGTCTGCACTAATCAATATGATCGATGTTTTGTATGTTTTCTTTCGGAAAGAATGCGTCTCATGAGATCCGTTGCCATCAGGCAGATTAACATCCAGCACTACGATGTCTGGAGAATTATGATTGAATTTATCAATTCCTTGTACGAGATTTTCAGCCACTTTGACCTGATAATTATTGCTGGTTAGCCCCCTCTCAAGAAGAAATCTAATGTCAGCCTCATCGTCAACTATTAGTATTTTTTTATTCATCTGAATGTAGGCAAGCTTACACGTCGCGGTTTGATTACCAGTTTATTTCAATATAATGAATTCATTTATGAATGCGTAGAAAGTTGAACCAATTTTGCTTGCCTAAGAGTAGTTGTCCTACATCTATTCATGCGTCACTTCGTTTTCTTCTTTTGTTTTGGAAAAAGAATGGAAGAGGTTAGTTATTTTTTTTACTCCCCATGCAATTTTTTCCGGATGATTGTTGAGCACATAATCTGTTGCTTTTTGCAAAACCAAAGAGCTCAAATATTTTTTAATACTTGTATTACTCCCCAGTAATTTTCCAATAAGAAAATCAGATCCGAAATTCAATCCGATTTTTGCTGCATCAAATTTTACTTGTTTATCTGATGCAAGATCAGAAATGGATTTCCTTAAAAGGTTTACAGGATGCATAGATTGGTATAATTCTGTAATGCTTTTTTTTAATTCAAGTTCCTGTTGTGCACGCAAATTATTGAGCTGCATAATCTTAAAACGGAGCTCTGCATGGTTTTTAATATTCGTTAGACCGATTGACATAAGCTTAAACGTTAAAGATTTTCACTTAAAACTTCCTGTATGATTTTATTTCTAAACGGAGTACTGATTTGTTTTCTAAATAAAAGAAACAAAGCCGCCGAAATAAGATAGACACCGGCCACTATAAAGAATCCAATGAAAGAATTTCCATATAGAGAAGAAATATATATACTCAATGCTATACTAAGAAGAACAATAAATAGAACAGCTAATATCCCTATGATAAGATAAGTGATCAACTGTGATCCAATATTGGAAAATTTATCTGACGTGTTAAGAACGATAAGCTCATAACGTGTGTCGATGTAGGTTTTTAATTTATCTGAAAGCTCTTCTATTTTTGTTTGCTCTTCCATCGTATAGCAATGAGTTAAATATGAGAATAGACTTGTTTTATTTCAATTAAGACATGTTGTTTATTCTTGATTTGAAATCGTCCACTTTCTGTTTGCCTTGTTCTTTGTATTCTTCCATTTTGCTTTCAGCCATTTGTTGTAGGTTGTCCGCTTTTTCACGTAAACTGTCTACCGTTGATTTTACTCTTTGCTTCCAGTCGCCGGCTAAATCTTTCGCATCATCGATTATTTTTTTACGCGTTTCACTGCCTTTGTTTGGCGCAAATAAAACGCCTGCTGCTGCTCCTATTACAACTCCAAGTACCAGAGCCCCAATAACTTTTTCTGTATTTTTCATAGCTGTTTATTTATAGGTTGTGTAGATGTAAGTGTTAAAATAGTGCCACTCCCCACTATTGATTTAACTGGTTGATTTTAAGTTGTAAACGAGTGTAGTTTGTATCATTTAATCTGTCAGACAGGAATAAAAATCCCCAAAATGGGGATTTTTATAGTGGGAAATTGAGTTATTCCACACCCTTTACACGAATATTAAATCACGTCGTGCAATTTTTAGCAGCGTCTTTTAAGATTATTCTTGATCATTTAAGGCGGCTTGATTGATGGTGTTTTCCGCTAGCGCTGTCAATGCCTGGTCCGTCTCTTTTTCTTCGTTTAGTGTGCTCTTCAGTAAAGAAGAAATTTCATTTTCACCTAGCGTGCTGGCTAGATGAACGAGACTGCCATACGTTGCAATTTCATAATGTTCTACTTTTTGTGCCGCCATGATCAATGCGGCATCGCGAGTATATGAACCTTGTTCAGTTTCTGCGATGATTGATTCGGCTTCACGCGTAATACCTTCCATGGCATCGCATTTTTTTGCCGTTGCTTTTTTACCCAATAATTCAAATACTTTTTCTAAGCGAGCAACATGTCCTTGCGTGACTTCCAGATGCTCCTTGAAAGCATCTTTCAACTCATCGGTTGTCGCGGCCTTTACCATTTTCGGAATGGCTTTGGTTAAATGTTTTTCAGCCCAATAAATATCTTTTAATGAATCCATAAAGAATTCCTTTAAGAGAGTAGGCTCTGCCGTTTTTACATCGACAGTTTTGTGCACAGCAGTTTTTCTAGGAGAACTTGCTGTAGAAGACATGATTTTTTTCATAGCTGAAGAAATTAGTGAGATGAAATAGTTTTGTAGTATGTATAACTCATTACAAAAAGAGTGCCTCCTGTTTCTTTTTTTATTCTGTTGATTTTCATAAGATTTAAAAAACAGCAAAGACGTATTGAAGGGCAATTTAAGAGCGATTGCTAAGCGGATGTGTATGAAATTCCTCATGTGGCTTGATCTATAGACTTCCCACATATTATAGAATTAGAGCAGGGTTATTGTTTTTTTTATTAGTATTGCATCATATGTCGAGGCTTAGTTTAAATATTTCACGCAAAAAACACTTTTATCTGATTTCAGTAATTTCATTACTGATTTTGTCAGCATCGATTGCGCTGGCCTTGGTTACCATTTATCAAACCAATGAATCCATTTCGTCTTTGGATCATTCGTATAATATTAATCTTAAAATAGAAAGACTTCTATCTCTTGCGAAAGACGCAGAAACAGGAGAGCGTGGATATATCATTACCCGCAACACAGAATTTCTTGAACCATATCAAACAGCAAAAGAAAACATAGACAAAGAGCTTTCAGAATTATACTTCGCATTTGAAAATGACATAGAACAAAAGAAAAACCTGGACTCATTAAAATTTAATATTCATTACCAACTGGATTTATTATCGTTTGTAAAATCAAGCTTTGAGAAATCGAATAATAAAATGAATGATTCTATTAGTGTCTTTGTATACAGAGGGCAGGTAGCGATGACTCAGATTCGCGATAAGGCAAATGAAATAAAGGATTTGGAGTTACGACGATTGCAAGTGAACAAGGCGGAAACTTATCGCAAGTCACGATTTAGTATTGGCGTGATTGTATTGACCTGTAGTTTGTCTCTACTTATTTTATTGTGTGTATTGATTTTACTGAATACGGAATTTCATAAAAAAGTAGATATCGAACAGAGTTTAATTGCTTCGCAACAGTTACTGGAACATCAGGTATATCGTTTAAATTTATCGAATAAAGAACTGGAACAATTTGCTTATGTTGCATCACATGATTTGCAAGAACCACTGCGGAAAATCATGGCGTTCAGTGAACGCATTGGCACGAAATTGAGCGATGAAAAAAATGAGGAAGTCATTGGTTATTTAGAACGACTTAACCGATCTGCAGCACGCATGCGTATATTGATCCAGGATCTATTGATGTATTCGAGATCAACAAGGGTACTCGATTCCAATGAGCAGATTGATTTCACAGAATTGTTTAAGATAATTATTGAGGACCTTGATGTCTCCATCACCAATGAGAAAGCAATTGTTAAAATTGCGAAGCTTCCTGTTAATAAAGGGAATAAAACGCAGCTTCGACAATTATTTCAGAATCTCTTGAGCAATTCACTGAAGTTTCACAGAGAAGGAAATATTCCTAAAATTGAAGTATGGGCAGAATGGAATAGTGTGAAGAAAATTGCAGAGAAAAATTGGGCAAAAGATTTTAACCTGAATTATGCAAACTACCTATGCATCTTTGTTAAGGATAACGGGATAGGATTTGACGCTCAATACTTGCAACAAATTTTTGTGATCTTCCAAAGATTGCATGCGCGAGTAGAGTATGAAGGTACTGGCATTGGATTAGCCATTTGTAAAAAGATTGTGGAGAATCATGAAGGCTTTATTACGGCGGAGAGTATCCCTGACGGCCATACTACGTTTATTGTGGGCTTGCCTCAGAAGTTGTAATTTTATTGAAATAGAAAATAAGTATATCCAGTGATAAACAATACTACAAAACAACTTAATCTTCTCGTAGTGGAAGATGATGAAGATGATTTCTTTCTTTTGGAGAGTAATCTCAAAGCAACTACATTTTGCAAAGAGATTTTCTGGGCCGTAGATTTCAATGCTGCAAAAAAATACCTAGAAGAAAAAGTCATAGACATTGCGCTTATAGATTATCGTTTAGGTGCCTACACGGGTATTGATGTGATTTCTTTTATCAATAGTCATTTTACTTTTATTCCTACCATTTTACTTACAGGTTTAAAAGAAGCAGCTATTGATGAGGAAGCATTGCGTTCGGGAGCATTTGACTATTTAGTAAAAGATCAATATTCCATAGACATACTGGACCGTAGTATTCGCTATGCGGTTGAAAAATCTCGGGTACTTAAATCATTAAAACAAAGCGAGAGCAAATTCAAGAACTTATTTGAAAATGCACTAGAGTATATTTTTATTATCGATTCAGATTTTAAAATATTAGATGTCAATAAATCTGCTTTAAAAATAGTAGAACTTGAAAGTAAGGAATCACTCATTGGAACTGCGATTACAAATTATTTAAGTACAGATCCTAGCGTTGGTGATTTCTTAGAGGTGTTGAATCGTAATCTGTTTACTACTTTTGAAATTGAAATAGAAATTTCAGTAAACAATACGCCTCGTAAAATCCATTGTATGCTTCACTTCTCCATCATTGATGAGTCGCTGAATATTGCACAACTTGTATTATACGACATCACAGAATTAAAAGAGAAAGAGTTAAGAGATAAATTGCTGGAAAAGCAAGCATTGACGGGTAAGACCGCACAGGTCATTGCTCATGAGATTAAGAATCCATTAAGTAACATTCAATTGTCATTGAATGAATTAAAACAAATCCTAGAGCCCCTTACTTTTGACAATCCAGATGAAAATCCACATGTCTTTATCGATATCATTGATAGAAATAGTAAGCGGATCAATAACCTGATTGAAGATTTGCTCAATGCTACTCGTTTTAACACGGTGAATTTTGAAGAAGTATTACTGATAGACGTATTGAATGAAGCCATTGCATTGGTGCAAGACAGAATCACACTGAAGGGAATTTATTTTTCAAAAGGCATCGAAACAAAAGTTAAAATTAAAGCCGACAAAGAAAAATTGGTAATTGCCTTGTTAAATATTCTGGTCAATGCGATCGAAGCTGTAGAAGAGAAAAGCGGAAAATTAATCTTAGCTATTTTTGAAGAAAAAGACCTTGTGACAATTAATATCACTGATAATGGTAAAGGTATTCCGGCTGAACATCTGAGTAAATTGTTTGAGCCTTTCTTTACCTCTAAGCGCGGGGGCAGTGGACTTGGATTGACCGCTACTTATAACATCATTACGAAGCATGATGGCAGTATTAAAGTGAAAAGTAAAGAGAATATAGGAACTAGCTTTATTATCACATTGCCAGTTTTATAAAAAAAAGGAAGAGTTAATGAAACAACTGGATTGCCTCATTAACTCTTCCTTTTTTTATATAAGTAGGAAAGTAGATTCTTATGCTAACCTAAACCAGATTAGAACTTAACACCTACTGTCAGTTGATACCACGCATTTTTATATCGTGGATTTGAATTGGTTCCGTCTCCATTATTGTCCTGAAGATCCCAACCTGCTCTTCCAGATAATACAAGATGGTCTATGTTAATGTCTACACCACCTACAGCACCCAATATATTTCTTCTGATGTTGTCGTTATTGTAGCTTGTTGTATCGGAATTGCTATTGCCATTTGAATCTGTTTTCTTATCTACTTTAGATAAAACAAAAGAGTATTGAGGTCCTACAACAATAGTAAGAAAATTGGTTGGTTTAATTTGTAATTGAAGGGGAATGTCGATGTGATTAGTAGTCGTTGAATATTTCACTGAATAATCAGGTAAGAAAGGTCCACCGCTGTACGTTCTTGTACTTTGAAATCCTTTTTGTTCAAATAGAACTTCGGGTTGTATCCCAAGAAATTTATTGATTGGAATAGAAAAGAAAACACCACCAACGAATCCGACTTTATCATTAGCGACAAAGTTGTCGGCTTTTTCATCGTATACGTTGGAAAGATTAGCACCAGCCTTGAATCCTACTTCAAAATTTTCTCTGGTGTCAAATTCATTGTCTTGTGCAAAGACTGAAGTCATGCTTAACAATAATAGCGTAGCTGCGGTAAGGATATGTTTCATAATGGTAAAGGGTTGATGTAAATGTTTGATTTGTTTTACGAAACACGTTATAAGAAAATTTATGCCATAGCCTATAAACCTTTGAAATGGCAGTAAACAGAGTGATTGTATCTGTCTTTGAATTTATAAACGTCAATACATTGTAGATTTTATTTCGCAAAGTGTGTCAGTAAAGAATGACGCCTGAGCTTTTTTATTAAAATAGAATAGTGTGAAAGAACAGCTCTCCTAAAATTGATTTTGAGTTCATCTGGTCTTCTATTCTACAGACAGGGGAAAATGATCTACGTGAAATCGCACATGCTGTGGTAAACTGTACCTATGTGCAGGTTTTGTGGATAAATGCAGGTGCATAAAACGGGCATCATATTGGAGCAATAAAAAGAAAGACATCATATTCTCCAGACGTATTCCGATGTTATTATTTGTTATCCACTAAATACAATAGCTATGAAAAATTTATTAGTATCATTCTACTTGGTGTTATTCCTATTGATGATCGTATTGACAGCAAGATTCTTTGCTTATGGAACGGGGAATATTTTTCATTTAGTACTCTTGTCTTCTGTGATTATATTTTCACTGGGGTGGGTGTTTGAAAAAAATATTGCTTAAAAATGTTTCACCATAAATCGATAAAGTCATGGAAAATTTAAAGCTAAAAGGTCGCTTCAATGAGATCAAAGGTAAGCTGAAACAGAAATTCGCTAACCTTACAGATGATGATCTGTTATACGAAGAAGGTAAAGACGACGAACTTTATGGAAGACTTCAGCAGAAGCTGGGTAAGACAAAGGATGAAGTTCAGACGCTGGTGAACAGTTACCTGAAGTAGTGTAAAATAAAAAAGAGTTACTCACCGAGTAACTCTTTTTTATTTTAAGTCCGCTTCTATTTTTTCAAGGATGTCTTTTGCCGAAGGATTGGGCTTGTCAACGGTATACTTTGCCTGACTATAAAACGAACTTCGTTCGGAAAATTTATTTTCTAAAAAAGAAAGCATCTCTTCTTTAGAAAAAGAACGAAGCATCGGTCTGTGACTATTATTAGAGGCATTCAAACGATTGGCCAATTCAGTTAGCGGAGGATTGAGAAAAACAGTGATGCCGTTTTCATTCATCCATGTCATGTTGTTGTGGAAGCAAGGAGCTCCGCCGCCTGTAGAAACAATAACATTTGTGTTTTTAGTATAGGCCTGCAAACATTGACTTTCATACGTACGAAATGCAGCTTCCCCTTCTTTTGTGAAAATTTCTTCTATACTGGATTGCTGGCTTTGCACGATGGCTTCATCCAGGTCAGAAAAAGTATAACCTATTTTATGAGCGAGTTGTTTGCCCAATGTTGATTTCCCGGAAGCTGGAAGTCCTAGAAGAAAAACAAGCATATTATCTTATGCGAACCCTCGGGTCGACGATGCCATAAAGGATGTCGACCATGAGGTTGGTGATAATGAATACTAATGCTACAAACAGAGTAGCACCCATGACAACAGGAAAGTCAAGATTGTAAACCGCATTGATCGTTACGGATCCTAAACCTTTCCAGGCAAAAATATATTCGATGAAGAATGCTCCGGCCATCAATGAGGCCAACCAACCCGAGACAGCAGTGATAACAGGATTCAACGCATTTTTTAGCGCATGCTTAAATACTACAACAAGAGGTTTTAATCCTTTGGCGTGGGCCGTACGAATATAATCCTGAGAAAGTACTTCAATCATGGAGCTTCTTGTCAGTTGCACAATGATAGCCATCGGACTTAACCCCAATGTAATAGAAGGCAAGATGAGATTTTTCAAAACAAGTTGTTTGTCTCCACCTACATATTCCCAAAGATGGCCTGTAGAATTTAATCCCGTGTAATCGGATAAATAATAACCGAAGACCATGGCCATCAATGCACCCAATACGAAAGGAGGAACAGAGATACCAATCACAGAGCCTGTGATCAAGACATGATCAAGCCACGAGCCTTGCTTCAATGCTGCAAACGTCCCTAAAGCAATGCCTACAATGGTTGCAAATACCATCGCTGTGAAAGCAAGCCAAAATGTTCCTTCCACATTTTCGCTGATGATTTCACTGACTTTTTTATTGGTTTGAAAAGATCTTCGTAAGTAAGGAACTTTCAACACCAACACTTTTGAGCCAAAAGGAATCAAACGGGTATAATGGTATTTGTCTTTTGTTTTTTCTGTGTCGTCATGGACAGAAACAGGAGAAAGATCATTCAGATAAAACAAAAGTTGTTTATGTATAGGTAAACTCAATCCAAGTTCCTCCGCTATGGCTTCTCTTGTCGCAACGTCTGTACGTTGTCCGGCCATCATGTTTACTGGATCTCCGGGCAATACATTGAATATAAAAAAGACAACGATGACTGTTCCCAAAAGAACCACACTGCCATACAAGAGCCTATTGAAAATAAATCTTAACATAAGTAATCTTACTTGTCAAATTCCATTTTGATGAGGCAAAACACAGAATAGTTGATCATGTCCTGGTAATTTGCATCCACGCCTTCAGAGGCCAGGGTCTTTCCCTTGTTGTCTTCTATTTGTTTTACACGAAGTAACTTCATGAGGATGATGTCTGTGATGGAACTCACTCGCATGTCTCTCCAGGCTTCTCCGTAGTCGTGATTTTTACGTTGGAAAAGTTCGAGGGTATGTTGCACTTTTTCGTCGTAAGCTTTCATTACTTTCTCTGTCGGTAATTCAAATGGATCCTGTTCTGTCAGTTCCATTTGTATAAGAGCGATGACGCAATAATTAATGATACCAATGAACTCTGATGTGATATCTTCTTCTACCAACTGCTTTCCTTTTTCCTGAATGGAACGGATACGTTGTGCTTTAATAAATATCTGATCTGTAATGGAGGGAAGTCTTAAAATTCTCCATGCCGTACCGTAATCAGTTGTTTTTTTATTAAATAAAGACCGGCATTTTGAAATGATTGCCTGATAAGAGTCTATGGTTTTAGAATTCAAAGGTTAAATTGCGTTAGGTTTAAAAGCAATACAGAATTGAAAGATACATTTTTTCCGAAAAAAAAGGTATTAAATGTCCGTGGAAAAATATGGGTGCTGCAAAGCCCTGTGGTTATGGGCATAGTAAACCTGACTCCAGATTCATTTTACGATGGGGGAAGGTACGATTCTGTCGCTAAAGCATTGGATCACGCTGGTCGCTTATACGAAGAAGGTGCTTTTATTGTGGATTTGGGCGCTTTTTCTTCCAGACCAGGGGCAGACGAAGTGACTGAGGAAGAAGAATGGCAAAGACTAAAGGGGATTGTTCTTTCTATTAAGAAGCATTACCCGGGGAAATTAGTATCGGTTGATACGTTTCGTTCGGAAATTGCACATCGTTGTTTAGAGGAGGGGGCAGACATCATCAATGATATTTCCGCAGGTCTGTTGGATGAAAAAATGCTGCGTACGGTAGCGGCTCACAACGCACCTTATATGCCTATGCACATGAAAGGCACGCCCAACACGATGCAGCAGTTGAACCAATATAAGAACTTACCACTGGAAGTCCTCGACTATTTCATAGACGTGATCAAACGAGCTAGGGAAGAAGGTCTTGCTGATTTGATTTTAGATCCGGGTTTTGGTTTTGCAAAAAACATGGATCAGAATTATGAATTGCTCGATCATCTGGAGGTACTCAAGCCACTTCAACAACCCATTCTGATAGGTATCTCCCGCAAATCGATGATCTATAAATCGCTGGGAACAGGTGCGACGGAAGCATTGAATGGCACAACGGCACTGCACATGGCTGCTTTGTTAAAAGGAGCGGATATTTTGAGGGTGCATGATGTGAAAGAAGCGCTAGAAAGTATAACTTTGTATCATAAACTACGAGGCTGATTATGTTTTTATTTTTTATGGGTTTTCTGGAAGTAACATGGATTGATATCCTTGATATCATTCTGGTAAGCTTGTTACTGTATCAGGTTTATCGTTTGCTGAAAGGAAGTGTTGCTGTTAAAATATTCCTGGGCGTATTGCTGGTGTATTCCGTTTACCTGATGGTAAAAGTAGTTGGCATGCATTTGTTGCAACGCATCCTAGGACAATTCATCGGTGTAGGTGTTATTGCTGCCTTTATTTTATTTCAACAAGAGATCAGAAAGTTTTTGATGTTGATTGGTAAGACCACCAACTTCAATAGTAAAACGATGTTGAAAGAAATGTTTTCCAAAAAAGAGAAAGAATCAGAAGAACAATTTAACATCAATGCCATTATAGAAAGCGCAAATATATTGTCTTCTACAAAGACAGGAGCACTGATCGTATTTGCAAAAACTTCCGAATTGAAATTTTATGCGGAGTCTGGTGATATTTTAGATGCTGAACTTTCGAAAAGATTATTGATTGCGATCTTTCAAAAATACAGCCCTCTGCACGATGGCTCAGTGATCATTGCGAACAATCGAATTAAAGCGGCACGTTGTATTTTACCTGTTTCGGAAAATGAAGAGATTCCAGCTCACCTTGGACTGAGACACAGAGCAGCTATAGGTATTACAGAAGTGACGGATAGTGTGGTGTTGGTTGTTTCAGAAGAAACAGGTAATACCTCATTAGCCTACAACGGGAAGATTTTTCCTGTACTGGCAAAAAATGATTTAAAAAATAAGCTGAGGGTTTTGCTGTCCAATGACAGCAGCGCCATTGCTTTTTTAGAAGAGAAAGAAGAGAAAAAGCAAACGAACGCTGCTCAGGAATAATCGTTATTCTGATTCTGTTTTTTTAATCGAGTCAGTCGTCACCAATAAATATTTTTTTCGAATAGGGTTGATCAGAAATTTTTTTTGTTCTGTAAAACTATCCGGATGTACTTGTTCGAAAATACTCTTCCACTCCTTGTATCTCGCAGGTTCAGATTGAAGAAATAAATCGGGGTCTATTTTTTTCTTCTTGCAATACGCTTCAAAAGAGAGTTCTTCTGATGACACGATTTATAGCGACATTAAAGTGTTGATGATGGTTTCTATTTCTACTCCTTCGGCTTCTGCCTTGAAGTTTTTAATCAATCGGTGTCTCAATACCGGAATGGCAACGTGTTGCACGTCTTCTATATCGGGAGAATATTTGCCGTTCAATAGGGCATGACATTTTGCAGCCATGATCAAATTTTGTGAAGCTCTTGGGCCTGCTCCCCATTCCAAATATTTTTTTGCAACGTCTGCAGCCATAGGTTCACCTGGTCTTGATAAGTGTACCAGTTTGACGGCATATTCGATGACGTTATCAGTAACGGGAACTTTACGTACTAAATTTTGATAGGCTATGATTTCCGTTGCCGTAAGGATTGGCTTTACCGTTTTTTTATCTGTACCTGTTGTACTGCGTACAATGTCTACTTCCGATTGATAAGAAGGATACTTGATGCGTAGGTTAAACATAAAACGATCCAGTTGAGCTTCCGGCAAAGGATACGTTCCTTCTTGCTCAATGGGATTTTGTGTAGCTAATACAAAGAAAGGTTTTTCCAAATTGTGATGTTGTCCCGCTACTGTTACAGAATATTCCTGCATCGCTTCTAGTAAAGCGGCTTGTGTTTTAGGCGGTGTTCTGTTGATCTCATCGGCCAAAATGATGTTAGAGAAAATCGGCCCTTTGATGAATTGAAATTGTCTGTTTTGATCTAAGGTTTCTGAACCCAGAATATCAGAAGGCATCAAGTCTGGCGTAAATTGAATGCGTTTAAATTTTAAATCTAAAGAAGATGCAATGGTATTGATTAAAAGTGTTTTCGCTAAACCCGGAACACCCACCAACAAACAGTGGCCCTGACAAAAAATAGCAGTCAGTAAAAGTTGAATGGCTTCTTCTTGTCCGATGATGACCTGAGAAATTTCTTTAGTCAATTTCTCGTAAGCACTATGCAGTGATTGTGCTTGTTCAACGTCGTTTAGTTTTTCTATCATGCTATTCCTTTTTTAATAAATTACAAGAATCGTAGTCCGGCTCAATATCAATGTATACTTCCCCTTTAGTTTTATCAAACCATTTATTGATGGCCGTATTTTTCTGCTCATCCATAGTGGCATTATGTATTTTCTGGTAGTCGTCTTTTAGATTAGCCTGGTGTGCGGGTATTTTAGTTTTATAATAGATAATGCGCACCGCTTCCTGGTTGTCTTCGGTGCGGAAACGCACGGGCCTTGAAATCCCGCCTACCTGAATGGTATCGATAACAAAGAAAACTCCCGGATCGATTTTTTCCATTGGAATACGGGAGCTACCTGATTCGTCCAAAAACATTCCACCATTGTTCTTGGTCGTTTTTTCTATAGAATATTCTTTGGCAGCTTTTTCAAAGGTGATGCTGTCTCTTAAGATCATTGTTCTTAAACTATCCAAAAAGTTTTCTGCGTGAGACAAATCTCTCAGCGAAGAACCTGGTTTGATCAGTATATGTCGTGTGTTATATTCTGCTCCTCTGCGTTCGATCAATTGAATGATGTGGTATCCAAATTCAGATTCAACCACTTCAGAAGTTTCTCCTGGCTGTAATTTGTAAGCCATCGATTCGTATGGTTTTACCAAATCTCCTTTTTTGAAAAAGCCTAACTCTCCGCATTGCTTTGCTGATCCAGGATCTTCAGAATATCTTTTGGCAAGGGTACAAAAATCTTCGCCCTGTATTAACCGTTGACGAATGTCTTCTGCCTTGCCTAGAAAAAGAGCACGTTGTTCTTTACTTATTTCTGCGGTACGTACAATTTGTCCAACTTCTACTTCAGTAGAAAAATAAGGCAAACTATCCTTGGGAATGGCTTTGTAAAATTTCTCTACTTCTCCTGGTGTGATTTTCAAACCAGAAGTAATTTGCCCCTGCATTTTTTCGGTGATCATTTGATCACGTACCTGTCTACGCAAATCGGCCTTTAAATCGTCAACAGATTTTTTATAATAATCCTCTAGTTTTTTTTCAGAACCGAATTGAGACACGAAGTACTGCATGCGTCGGTCGAGTTGGCTTTCTACCGCTGACTTATCTACTGTTACAGAATCGAGTTCTGCTTTGGCTAATAGAAGTTTATTGATGACCAACGATTCAAGTATGGTACACTTGATCTTGCTTTTGTCGGGAGCAAATTTCGATTCCTGACTTTGTAAAAATTGTAAGTACGCAACTTCTAATTCAGATTTCAGTACAATGTAATTGTCGACTTTTGCGACAATCTTGTCTATCATCTGTCCAAAGACAAGTGTACACCCCAGAGAGGTGTACGCCATTATAGTCATTAAAAACTTCTTCAAAATTGATGTAAAGGAATACTGTGAAGTCAACTTTTATTTTGTGGCGTTGCTCGTTTTTACCATTTTATTTAATTCTGCTTCATTGAGGCTTACCGGATATTTGGCTTTTAATTCTTCCAACCATTTTTTCTCCAGGTAGTTTTGGTAATCAGAAATAACAAGACCTCTACACTCTTCCAATTCTTTTGGACGAGGAGCTTCAATTTTATCAATGATTACTAAATAGAAACGCTCTTTGTTTTCGAAGCTATAAGCTCCCGGTTTTGATTCTGATTTATCTACCCATTCATTGTCTCCCTTTTGGTAAAGACCATCTGTGATTTGAAGGGCCAAAGGATTTTTTGCTGTGTATCGAGCTTCGATGGCTTTCTTAGACGTAGAGCGAAGATAAATTTTAACCAAAGCATGAGAAGAATTAGCACTGCTTGAGATGCTGCTATTGATACGGCTGGCATTGATTCCTTTTGAAACAAAGTATTGAATCAATGAATCTTTTCTGCTTCCGCTTTTTAACGTTTCGTTTTTTATAGGAGTTTCAACAAGGTAAAGCACTACTTTTTTATCGCGCAATAAAGAGTTCACCAATTTGTCTAAAGAGGAAATGCTTTCCTTAGGAATTTCCATTTTGTTTTTAGCGTATCTTAAATCAGTTTCTATGGGGTCGGCTACTTCGTAATCTGGTGATTTTAATTCTTCCTGCACTTTGCCTAATGTTTCTTTAGACGAGGCGCTTAATACAGTAGCTTTCGCACGCTCTTTCCATTGGTACTTGCTTCTGTTGTCGTTGAAGAATTTACGCAAGCCAGTAGTGTCTTCTACCGCTTTAGACCATACTTTTTGATCCATTAGCTGGAACAATAAAATGCCGTCGCGGTATTCTTTAACCAACATGCGGTAGTCTACATATTTTTCTGTCAAGTGATTTTCTTCCCATTTAGTCAAAGACTCTTCAGTATACTGATTGTACAACTGTCCCATATATACAATTGGACTGATGTCGCTTCTGCTTTTTTGTTTGGTGCGGACGAATTCATAAAAATTCAAGCGTGAATACGGTTCGTTTTTAATGGTAAACAAAATAGCTTTTTTGTTTTTCGCGTCATTCGCATCATATTTCATCGCACCTTTAGTAAGGGTACTGTCCGCCATCAACATGGTGGCGTTAACATTGCTTGTGTTCTCTTTGAATTCGTCTTCTTTTTTGATGCGATCAAGGAAGGCTTTTTTGTTTAATTCAGAACGTGAATCACGGTTAACTTTTTGTTTTAAGGTAGGTTCCAATTCTTCAAATGGAGGAAGCCCTTTCTTGTCTATTAATTTAATGATGTGCCAACCATAAGGAGTAAGTACAGGTTGAGAAATATCACCAGGATTTTTGAGTGCAAATGCAGCATCTTCAAACGAAGCAATCATACGGCCTGTAGAGAACCATGGAAGTTCTCCGTTTTTTTCTCTTGACTGGACATCTTCAGAAAATGTTTTCACGATGGTGTTCCACGGTTCACCCGCTGCCAGTTTTTTAGAGATCTCTTCTATTTTTCGATAAGCGGCAAGAGAGTCTTCAACATTGCCTCCCGAAGTATAGCGTATCATAATGTGGGCAGTATGTACTTCTCCTTGTGACGGGCGACGGCCTGTTACTTTAAGGATATGGTATCCAAAACGAGTACGTACAATGTTTGAAATAGAACCAACTGGTGTTTTGTAGGCAGCATCTTCAAACGGATATACCATTTGAAGAGAAGTAAAATAACCCAAATCGCCAGAGTTGGTTGCAGCAGAAGGATCTTGCGAGTTGGTTTTTGCCAGCTGATCAAAATTTTCACCTTTCACTGCTTTCTCACGGATAGCTTTGATTTTATTGTATGCGATCAACGTGTCTTTAGGATCCGCATCTGGCTTTACAACGATCAATATATGAGAAGCCCTTACTTCTTCCTTCATGCGGTCGTATGCTTCTTTGATCAATTGCTGTGTAACTTCTTTCTCTGTCAGATAAGGCTGAGCCAATTGCTTTTTATATCCATCCAATTCACTTTTAAAAGAAGCGGTTGTATCTAAACCCAAGGCTTCGGCTTCTTTTACTTTTAATCTGAAGTTGACATATAAATTCATGTACTCTTTCAGGCTGCTTTCTGCATAGGCATTTTCAGCGGACATGTTATTTTTGGTATAAACATAGCTGAAGTCATCCGAGAGAATAGGATCTGAGCCGATGGTCCCTAAGACGGTTCCTTGTGGTTTACTATTAGTAGTAGCGGGCTGGTTTGATTTACAGGCAAATACAAAAACTAAAGGTATTAAGATCCAAAAAGGTTTATTCATAATCTTGCTATAAATTGTTTGAATACAAGTTTACTAATTTTTTCACAATAAAATCCAAGAAGATAACGAAGGAGGAACCTTAAAATTGGGGAGCTACACTAGATTTTTTAATCAGGCGATGAATGGTGTAATGGCCCTCTTTAAAAACTTCCACAGAATCAATGATCTTTTTGATCAAAGATACGCCCAAGCCTCCTTTACGACGGTCTTTTACAAGACGCTCTATCGGAATGGCTTCGTTGTGGTTCAGGTCGAAGAAATCACCTTCATCTTTTATACAAAAAATAACTGCACCATCATCCTGAGAGACTATTTCTACCTCCAGATGGCGCGTTGTATCATTATTGTTAGAATGGAGTATGCGGTTGGCACAAATTTCATCAATGGCCAAAACGAGCAAAAACTGCTCTTTTTCAGAGAGATAAAAGAGTCGAATGGCTTCGGAAACGAAGTCTCTTACGTCTTTCAACTTAGATGTGTGGCACGGTATGGTGATTTTGTGTGTCAATCTACTCTACAATTTTTTCAGCCTCTTCTCGTGTTGGGACAATATCAATAAGGTCTACTAATCCCAAAATCTCAAAAACACTTTTTACTTTATCATTCATTTGAAAGAGTGCAATTTTAATGCCTTGCTCTTCAAAGTCTTCCAGGTAGGACATAAACACTCCCAAGCCTGCAGAAGAGATGTAATTAAGTTTGGCGCAGTCTACCAGAATTTTTCGTTCGCCTTTTTTAATGGCGTCGGAAATAGCTGTATCTAACTCTATGCTGGAACTTGCGTCAATCTCTCCATCGATGATTATTACGTAGGTTCTATCTTCTTTGTTTGCACTTATGTTCATATCTTCTGAAAAACGTTGTTAAGTGATACAAATGATTTGTAAATTAATAAAAGTCTAAACAAATTTCAGTAAAAGTAAGGTACTATCGTCTTCAGGCTCATTTTTACCTGAGAACGCTTTAGTTTCCTGAAAGATTTTTTCCAACAGGCTGTTTGCCTTTTGTTCCTTATAGTTGATGAATACATTCTTGAGGCGATCTGTTCCAAACAACTCTCCCTGCTTGTTGCTTGATTCTATGATGCCATCGGTATAGAGTAGAAGACTATCACCGGCAGCATAAGAAAGTACTTTGCATTCTATAAAAGAAGCATAATCTTTTCCTCTGACCACTCCCAAGCCTGTACCTTTAGATTCTACATAATAGGGTTGCTTATTCGCATAAAAGAGGGGGAGGCAATGTCCTGCACGTGCAATTTGCAGTGTCTTTTCTTTGGGATTGATTTTAATGACGATCAGGGTAAGGAAGGTGCTTTTTTCAAAACACCTGGATAATGCGGTATTGGCGTAACGCAGAAAGTCGATGGGATCAAGATTGAGCTGTACTAGGCTTTGGAAAATTCCTTTCGTCTGTGCCATGTTGAATGCCGCACTGGTACCGTGTCCGGAAACATCTCCCAATACGACAGTGATATCTCCCGCCTTGTCTTTGTAGAAGTCATAATAATCACCTCCTACATCGGTTGCTCCACCGGTTAAGACAGCTATTTCTATGTCAGAAGAATAATGAGGAACATCAGGAAGCAAACGCTCTTGTACTTGTTTGGCAATCTTTAATTCTTCGCGGTAACGTTCTGTTTCCAATGCTTGCCCCATCAGCCTGGAGTTCTGAATAGCAATGGCGGCCTGGCTCATGAAGGTAATGATCATGTCCACCATCTCCTTGTCAAAGGCGTTGACTTTATCTTTTAACAAAACCAATGTGCCAAGCCTATGTTGACCAGATAAGAGAGGAAGCAGCAATAAGGATTTGTAACGATTGGTATTTATTTTCTGAAGATGTGAAAGTGCTTTCACATCTTTTATATACTGCGGTTCGCTGGTAATCTTAATGTGATTTTTACGCAACAAATTTTTAAAATTGAAGGCGTCAATATGATCTATACCACTGTTTTCAAAACTAGTGATTCTACCGTTGGTATCGGTCATTTCGAGCCAACCTCCAGTGGCTAGCGCGGAATCACAACAGCTTTCAAGCAAGGCTTTGTGAATCTCTTTTTCAGTTTCTCCAAGTTGTATGGATTGATGTAGTTTTTGAAAGAGCATGACTTCACCAAATTTCTGTTCGAAAACAGAAGAGGTAGGCAAGCTAAAAAGCAATACCAGTATACTGATGGAAATGTTGAGCAACACAAAGGCACTAATGGCCATTAAGAAGGCATTGTTGATGGCATCAATAGACATTCCTGAGATCATGTGCTGTTCATAGATATCGAGGAACAATCCGGATAAAATACCAAAGGATATAATAAGCAGCAGCAAGGCTACCAGCTTCTGATGAAAGTTAAGAAAGGCAGCCCACTTTACATTGAAGGAAAGATAAAGACCTAATAGGGTAAGTGGTAATGTGAATAATACAAAAGGAAGACTGTTGTACTTGAAAAGAAAAAAGGAAGTAAGAATACTTGCAAAAACACTGAGTTCAAAAATAATCCAGAGAATGATGGTGCGGTTTGTTTTCTGGTAGAGGATTAATTTTTTAATACTAAAAAAACAATTGGCGATGAAAAAAGTATAGATGACGAATTCGAATAAGTTCCACACTTTAAGAGTCCATATGGTAGAACTTAAGAAATACAGCAACATAGATTTTACCAACAAACTGGCGAGTATGGCAAATGTTGCTGAATAGAAAACATCCCAAAGCAAGGTAGAGATGTTGGAGTTTTTTTTGAAAAGGCCAATGTAGACTTTAAAGCATAAAAATGTACTGAGGAAAAAAGAGCAAACAGCAACATTGAACTGCAAATTAAATACCATAGGGGAGTTGAACTCCTCTATGGTATGATGAAGTTGCCACAAGCTTACAAACATCCAGCCGATGGATAGCAGGCATACTGCCGGCAGTAACCACTTAAGACGGGAGATGTTGAAGGTTGCCATCAAAACTATTTGCTTGAATAATTAGGAGCTTCTCTAGTGATTTGTATGTCGTGTGGGTGACTCTCTTTCACCCCTGCGCTGGTAATTTTTACAAACTGTGCTTGTTTCAATGCGGCAATGTCTTTTGCTCCACAATATCCCATACCCGCTTTTAGTCCACCTACCATTTGATAAATGACTTCTGCTGTTCTTCCTTTCACTGCCACACGTCCAACAATACCTTCGGGTACTAGTTTTTTAATGTCGTCTTCGGCATCCTGGAAGTAACGGTCTTTAGAACCTGTTTCCATGGCTTCCAGAGAACCCATTCCACGGTATGTTTTGAATTTTCTCCCTTCGTATAGAATAGTTTGTCCCGGTGCTTCTTCTGTGCCTGCAAGTAAAGAACCCATCATCACAGTGTCTGCTCCACCAGCCAATGCTTTAACGATATCTCCTGAGTATCTTATTCCTCCATCTGCAATAACAGGAATTTTTTTCTTAGCCAAAGCTTGTGCGGCTTCCATGACGGCATAAAGTTGAGGTACTCCAACTCCGGCTATGATACGGGTAGTACAAATACTTCCTGGTCCGATTCCCACTTTTACAGCGTCTGCTCCCGCTTCAGCCAGTGCCAATGCTCCCGCTGCAGTGGCAATGTT
>JAQBNU010000056.1 GCA_028288365.1 Chitinophagaceae bacterium
TGTGGCTGTAAAACGGTGAATAGGATTTTATTCCAGCAAGAGGGAGTATAAATATAACGGTACAAATGACGTTGATGAAAAAACCTAAAAGATAGAGTCTTGCAATAATTATTTTTTTGATCACCGCATAAATGGATCCCACCACCATGCTGATCAGACTAAGCATAACGATTAGGAAGAAGACATTGCTTAGGATTTCCGAGTTGTTCGTGACAGTTAACAAGAGGATACCAATGAGACTTATTGCAAGAAGCATATAGTACCTGTATAGTAAGACGGATAGTTTTTTTATTTCCAGAAAGTGAACAGAAAAAAGAATTAGAAAAAATATGGTTGAAACAGCGAATAGGTTAGAGTAATGAAATAAAAAAGATTTAAAGAATGGTGTAAAGAAAGCCTGATAACCTTTCCAGAAAGTCATAAAAACAACCATGGAAAAAGTTGAAATAAAATAATAAGCGGAGGCTTTATTTTTCAAGGATAAATAGATGAAAAAATTATAGAGCAATATAATCAAGGCCGCGCCAAAATAGATAGAGTCCAGCATGGTATTGATAAATATAAAATTGAGCATCGTACTGGCTGTTCCAATAGACAAAGGGAAGTTAATTCTTTTGGAAGATACGATCCTGAAATAAATGGTAAAACTAGAATCCTTGGGCAAATTGCTGATTAAGCTATTGGAATAAAATGCCCGGTTAGTAATGGGGAAAGAATTGCCTATGGCATTATAATGGTAGACAGGACCATTCTTTGGCTCTATATAAATGTCTACTGAATCGAGCCTTGGATTATCTATTCTGCAATAAATAGGTTCTCCCGTAGTATTGATGATGGAGGTTTTAAGCCAGATGGCATCATTGGTTGCCATATAGTGCGAGGAAATTTCTTGTGAAGGGCACCAATGAACTTCCTTCGTTATCCATTCAATGGTATGCGTTTTGGAGGAATCAAAAAAGTAGGAGCAGTTGTCGTCTATCTTAGTGCTTTGCTTGGTATGAATTAAAATATCCTGTCCATAAACAGTCTGTTGAATAGATACAAGAAGCGTTAAGACAAATAAGAATAATCTCATGTAGGTGGAATCTCATGGAGATCGAAGGACTATATAATATGCACAATATAGAATAAAAAATATATAATGAAAAGGATACTCTTGCATCCCTTTTCATTCTCCTGCATAGCTGTAAATAATAATAGGATGAGATGAGTTAAAAAGCAATTTGATATTGCAAAACTACTTGAAGGAGATAAAAATAACGCAAGGATTGTATGTCATCAACGCTAGTACGATTGGACCACAGGCTGCATCGCAATGACCAACGAACAAGTGGAAGAACTTTACCAGACTGTTAAAATCGGAACGAAGATTAGAATAAACCCTTAACACTTTATCATCTCCGTTGGCGAATCTGTCATGATCCCACAGGAACAAGCCTACTCATCATAACGCGTTTCAATATAGATTCCAGAGGTTTAAGAGCTACTGCAATACTTCCTTTAAAAGATAGAGAGACCAGCAAACTGGCAGTCAGTGAATCAATAACCGGGTCCAACACGGCTTCTGACAATAGGAAGATAATAATGGCAATAATCAAAACGATTCGGGTGGCTTTGTTTTTTATCTCGGCTTTTTGCGTTTCTAACAAAGCTGTTTTCAATACGGTTATATCCTGTAACGTCCCCACCACTTTATTGCCAGATGCTAAGTGCGCCTTAATATTCAAACATTTTTCACGTTTGGTCCATCCGTAAAAACGAATACTGATATCAATCGGTTCATTGTTCTTTATTTGTTGAAGGGTCTCTTTAAATAAATGAAAGTCATCGTAATGAATTTTTTTACTAAATCCTCTAAGAATGTTCGTATCCGTTTTATATAATTCAGAAATTCTGATGGCTTCATCTGAAATCCAAAATTCTTTTTTTACATAGTCATATTCCCAATTGCCTATGTGAGCGATTTTCTGTGCTTCAGCCAAACGTGCTTCGCTTTTCTTGAGTGCTTTATCAGCCAAACTTTTTTCTTGTTGAATAAGATATATTCTTCTTGAGTTTTCGATACTGATACGGAGAGACTCGGGAGATAAGGATTCTTTTGAAAGATAATCGGTAGCACCGGCTTGCATCAACTCAACAATTGTCTTTTCGTTTTTTTGACCCGTTAGCATAATAACAGGAATATTTGGATTGACTTGTTTGATTTCTTTTAATATCACCAGGCCATCTGCACCAGGCATGTTGTAATCCAGAAACACACAGTCAAAAGATTGCTTTCGTAAAAGCTCTAATCCTTTGACGCCAATATTTGTGCTAGACAATTCTACTTCTAGACCACTGGAAAACAACATTCTTCTAAATAAGAATACATCGTCTTCACTGTCATCGACGACTAAGATAGTGTATAGCATAATTTTTTATGGGGATAAAAATCAGTTTAGTCGTATTAATATATTATTTAATCGACAAAAAGTCAAGTTTTAAAAATAAATTTAAAGCTTAAACGGGTACCAGCTTGCCAATACATTGGCATTGTTAGCCTTCGTTCAAACAAAAAGTTTTCCATTACCTAAACTTCGGACACATGTACCGACTCTTTCTTTTATAGAATTATTTTTCTTTGTATGTATAAAAGGAGGAGGACAACAGGAAAAAATTTGTCCGCTGAGAAAATAGGTTTACGTTTCACCCATTTTTAATTTTCTTTTTAATTCGTTCGTATCATCAGACCACTGACTACTCATCCACTTTTTCATAATCAATATCTACAATCTCCCCGTTTCTTTGCTGCTTAGGAATGACACGTTGAGGAGCTGGTTTAAGTCTGGATTCGAATATATTCAATGCTCTTAATACCAAAAGCATCGAAAGGACAATAGAAAGGAATAGCAACATCGTTTTCTCGTTTAGGTGATATCCTTAAGACGAAAAAAACATTTTTTTATTTTACCAATCCTTACTTTTTTTCAAGGTGGTGATATGAGCCAGGTGATGGTTGCAATGCCAGGCATAGACACCTATGTTTTCATCCAGCCGAAATATTTTCCCGTGCTCAGGATGGACAAAGGTTCTGCTCAATTCTTCTTTTGTTAAAGCATTCAATAAAACAGTCCAGCGTCGGTGCAATCCTTCGAGTAATAAAAGTGAAGGTGAAATGTCCAGTTTTTTACTATCGGCCAATTCTGCCCATCGTTCTTCGTAATAAGGTTTGATGGTGGGCTGGTCTTCTGTAAGTGCCAGTTTAAAACGGATCAGACTGTTCATGTGACTGTCTGCACAATGATGTACCACTTGTCGAATGGTCCATCCATCGGGTCTGTAAGGCGTGTCTAATTGTTGATCGCTTAATCCGGCTACAGCTTCCTTCAACCGTAAAGGAAACGAGGAAATGTCATGGATGTATCCGTTCAACAAATCCGAAGTGAGTATTGCTGGAGCATGAAATTCTCCAATGGGAAATTTTGAAATGTTTGACATGGATAAGGACAGAAAACTTCTAAAAAAGGAATAGGATAGAGTTGCAATGATCAATTACTCTGAGCTCCGATCCGGGATGATTATGGAGTAATCGTTTGATTCAAAATCACCGGATCAGTCTCAATAGAATTGCTGAAGTTGCCGGCTCTGTCTTTTATCTTAACCACAAACTTTATCGTATCATCATGTGGTGTAGTGCTCCCAATAGTAAAAACGATGGAGCGGAAAAGATCACCTTCAATAGGTCCCGAAGTATTGATTGGAGAGAGAAGCGGCATGTAGGCGTCGTAAGTAAAAGTGCTATCTGGGAATACAAAAAGATTGTATATACCGTTCGTCTTGCTGTAAACATCTATAAAATAATCTCTGTTTGTTCCTAAGCTGTCTCGTTGATCTTCCGGAAACCCCAGATCTCCGTTGCCATCCTGAAAATGAATACCTATAGTAATGGAATCAGCGAAAACAGAATCATTATTCATAGGATCAGGATTGCCGAGATCCGATGCGTCCTGATCTAGAATATGGAGCAATGAAATATTCTTATATTGTATATTGGGCACCTCGGAATATTTCGGTGTTTTTCTACAGCCTACATACAGCACACCGACACATGCCATCAGCAATATGAAAAGAGTTCTGTATATTTGTGGTGCAGTGATCATCTAAAGGTTGTGATACCTAAAGATAAACGATAATGATGGATAGGGAAAGCTTTCAAAAGAAAATATTATCGATCGATTCGGAGGATCGATTCAATGAATTGGCTTTGCAGCTCTTCCATGAACAGGCGCTGCAAAACCAGGTCTATCGAGAATACCTGCAACTCATCCATTTTGATCCTTCTGTCGTTCTTCATTATAAAGACATTCCCTGTTTGCCGGTATCTTTTTTTAAAACACAGGAGGTATCTACTGTTCCGCTGACTTCTTATCAATACGCGGCCAACGCTGTTACGTTCAAAAGCAGTGGTACCACGCAGGATGTGCGCAGCATACACAGGGTCTACGATATTCGTTGGTATGAAAAAGTGACAGCAGAAGGTTTTCGTTTGTTTTTTGGTGACATCAGAGATTATGTGATCATGGCTTGTTTGCCTTCTTATTACGACAACAAAGAATCTTCTTTGCTCTACATGGTCAATCATTTTATTAAGGCAAGTGAGCATGGACTTTCTGGCTACTATGATTTTAGTACAGAAGAATGGAAGTCTGTATTGGAGACTTGTAAAGCAGAAGGGAAGAAGCCTTGGATCATCGGGGTAACCTATGCTTTGCTCGATTGGGCAGAAGGTAACGAAAAAATAACATTGGACGATTCTGCCATCGTTCTGGAAACAGGAGGGATGAAGGGAAGAAGAAAAGAACTGGTTCGCTCGGAGTTGCACGAGCGCTTGAAAAAAGGCCTGAATGTACCCAAAATATATTCCGAATACGGTATGTGCGAGATGCTTTCTCAGGCTTATTGTTTTGAAAAAGAACAATTTGAAACAGTACCATGGCTAAGATTTGGGTTAAGGGAACTCAATGATCCGTTTAGTAGTTTGCAAGAAGGAAGCGGGGTCATCAGGGTCTTTGACCTGGCCAATATGGACAGTTGTGGCTTCCTGGAAACCCAGGATATTGGCCAACGGGATGCCAGTGGGAAACTGAAAATACTGGGTAGAATTGACAATTCTGACATTCGAGGATGTAATTTATTGTATCAAAACTAAATTGGTTATTTGGTTTTCGATAGAATTCCTTATATTTGTCTTAGTAAATTAACCTCAAATACGAGATCTAATGAAAACGAGATTAGCTGCTTTAATTGTTCTGGTTGCCTTAGGAGTTGCATCTGCTTGCTCTCCACACAGAACTTGCCCTACTTACATGAAGAATAATGCAAATGTTGAAAAAGCAGCTAGAGTTTAGCACTTATCATTCATTGAAGAATATACACACGAGTTAGAAGTTTGAGTGATCAGTGGACAGTAGCCAGGGATCAGTAATTTTTATAACTACTCATAAATCTTTTAAAATAAGAAAGCCCAAACGTATTAACGTTTGGGCTTTCTTATTTTAAAAAATCACTGACAACTTTCCACTGATCACTTTCTAATTTTTCACATACAACTTCGCATCCTCCAGCGTAATCTTCTTATCACTCATGATGACCAGTCGCTCGATGACATTTTTTAGTTCGCGTATGTTTCCTGTCCAGGCCTGCTGTTGCAGATACTCTACCGCTTTAGGATCAATGTTCTTTTTAGGTGATCCGTATTCATCCGCGATCTGATCTAAAAAATGTTCGGTCAACAAAGCAATGTCATCTTTTCTTTCTTTTAAAGAAGGTACCTGAATCACAATGACAGAAAGTCTATGGTAAAGATCTTCTCTGAATCTGTTCTGTTTGATTTCTTCCTGTATGTCTTTGTTGGTAGCAGCCACGATTCGGACATTGACCTTGATGTCTTTTTCTCCTCCTACGCGTGTGATTTTATTTTCCTGCAGTGCACGCAAGACCTTGGCCTGCGCGGCTAAGCTCATATCTCCGATTTCATCCAGAAATAAAGTACCTTCATTGGCTTGTTCAAATTTACCGATGCGTTGTTTGATCGCTGAAGTGAAAGCTCCTTTCTCATGTCCGAATAATTCACTCTCGATGAGTTCAGTAGGTATGGCTGCACAATTGACTTCCACAAATGGTCCGTTGGAGCGATTGCTTTTAGCATGCAGCCAGCGTGCTACCAATTCTTTCCCTGATCCGTTTGGTCCGGTGATGAACACGCGAGCCTCAGTAGGAGCGACTTTATCGATGGTTTTATGAATCAGTTGTATCGGCTCCGATTGACCAATGATGTCAAAGGTCTTACTGATTTTTTTCTTCAACACTTTCGTTTCCGACACCAGACTGCCTTTGTCCATGGCATTGCGGATCGTGATCAACAAGCGGTTGAGGTCAGGTGGTTTGGGAACGAAATCATAGGCTCCTTTTTTAGTGGCTTCTACTGCATTTTCTATGGTACCGTGAGCAGAGATCATAATGAAGGGTGTGTCTACTCCCGCTTCCATGGCCTTTTCCAGGACTTCTATACCGTCCATCTTCGGCATTTTAATGTCGCAGAGTACGACATCGTAATGGTTTTCCAATACCATTTTCAATCCTTCTTCTCCGTCTTTGGCTTCTGCGATTTCAAATTTCTCGTACTCCAAAATTTCACGCAAGGTAGTGCGTATACTTTTTTCGTCATCGATGATCAAGAGTGAAGGCATAAATATTAATCGTTAGGAATAATTAATTGTATTTAAGAGTAGTAGGGTTTTGAAGTAGTAGATTATAAGTTTTAAGAAAGTTTTTGGGCGTGCCCCTTCGGGTCGGGCTATCCGCTGCAAGTCCTCGCTCGGAGCAACCGTCATCATTAAATGACTTAGAGCCTCGCTGTGGGCTTTCCACTACTATCCCTCACGCAATTTTCTTTCACATCTTTAAAATAAGAATTAAAAAAAAACAGTGCATACCTGTAAGCCGGGTTCTGTCGAGTCTTATCATTTATCTACGGAATACATTGCTGCATCCCTTTAACGACCTACCCGTTCAGCCTTTCCCGTCCCGATAGCTATCGGGACGGAAACATTCAGCGAGCCGCCTTATATCATGAGACAGCTGAACTTATTTGGCCTTTCAACCCGTAAGGGTTACCCCAATGCTGACTCACGCCAGACACGAGTGAGCTCTTACCTCACTTTTTCACCCTTATCCCGTCACAAGTGACGGGACGGTTTTTTTCTGTGGCCCTGTCTGTTTCCGCTCACGCGAAACCTTCCCGTTAGGAAGTACGGCGCCCTGTGTTGCCCGGACTTTCCTCTGCCTCTGTATCGGAAGCAGCGATAAGACAGTATGCACTGCAGGGTAAAGGTAAGAAAAAAGGAAGGAGAAATCAGAAATGAGAGATCTGATTTCTAATCTCTCATTTCTGATTTCTTTATTTCAAACTCACCAACGTCGCTCCATACCCAAACTTCTCTTTGCGTGCATCGCTGAAAGAAGCCACCTGCTTATTTCTGCCGAGACGTGTGTGCAATTCTGATTTTAAAATTCCGTTGCCTATGCCATGAATAAAAATGATCTCTGCACGACCATGGGCAATGGCAAGGTCCAGGTGTTTTTCGAAGGTATCCAGTTGTAAGCGGAGCATCTCTGCTGCGTTGAGTGTGCTGTGTTCAGGAATTAATTTTTCAATGTGCAAATCTACTTCCGATTGCGCTGCCGTAATCTGAATGCCTGTTGGTGCAATAGCTAAAGCAGGGGAGTTAGCCGGATTCTCTTTTTTACTGGTCATGTTATTTTGATCAATAGAAAAGAGGTATCCTTTTTTTTCCAACAAAGGAATGTTTTGACTAGAGCGCAAAACCTGTATGCCGGTAATTTTAAAACGGTACTCTATAGGAGAAGAAATGGTGTCAGGCAAGGGTTCATAAAAACACAATTGTATAACGCCTTGCACTTCGTCCTGCAATTGTTGCCAGCTCAAGCGGTACACATTTTCATAGGTAAAAGGATTCAATGTACCATGTCCGATGCCTTTTGAAAC
>JAQBNU010000093.1 GCA_028288365.1 Chitinophagaceae bacterium
CCATGCGGCCAATGTGGCAATGCTGAAAATGATCTTTTTTAGGAGTCTCATGAGCTGATGGTTTTAATGATACCGTCCAAATCCAAAGATTCTTGCGAACCCGTAATTAGATTTTTCAAAGTATAACGCTGGTTTTTGATTTCGTCAGATCCAATAATGATGGCATATGGTATGTGTTTACCGTCTGCGTAGCTGAGTTGTTTTTTTATTTTGCTGGCCTCCGGATATACTTCACTGTATATACCTTTGAGTCTTAAAAGGTAGGTGATTTTTTGCCCTTCTGCAAGACTTTCAGGGTCAAAATGGCAAACCAATACTTTTGTGGCTTCGACCTGAAGTTGTGAGAAAAGTCCCAGTTCATCCATGACATCGTAAATGCGGTCAATTCCAAAGGAGATCCCCACTCCCGATAAATTGGGTTGACCAAATACGCCCGTCAGGTTGTCGTAGCGTCCTCCTCCGGAGATGCTACCGATAGAGACATTCAAGGCTTTGACTTCTATAATAGCACCGGTATAATAACTTAATCCGCGTGCGAGTGTAAAATCTATTTCTACAAATTCATCCGGAGTAGTTCCTGTGAACTGCGTGTAGTAAGTGAAGATATCTCGCATTTCTTGTATGCCTTGCAAGCCTAATGCATTGCCTTGAAGAAAGCGTTCTACTTGTTCTAATTTCTCCAGATTACTTCCTTTAAAATTCATTAAAGGAAGAAGCTTGTCGACAGCGGCTGATGAAAAGCCTCTTTGATTCAATTCTTTTACTACCTCGTCCCAGCCAATTTTATCCAGTTTATCAATGGCTACGCAAAGGTCTGTTTCCTGACCAGGATGTCCGCAGGCTTCGGCAATGGCTGCGAGTATTTTGCGGTTGTTGAGTTTGACTTTGTAGGCAGAGATGCCGAGTTTCTCCAATACTTCTTTGAGCATGCATAGAATTTCTGCTTCACACAATAAAGAATCTGTCCCTACAACATCGGCGTCGCATTGGTAGAATTCACGGTAACGGCCCTTTTGAGGACGATCGGCTCTCCATACCGGTTGTATCTGGTAACGTTTAAATGGAAAGACCAATTCATGCCTGTTCATGGCGACATATCTTGCAAAAGGTACGGTTAGATCATAACGCAGGGCTTTTTCAGATATTTGAGGAGTGAGTTTTTTATATCCTTCTGAGATGTCCTCTGGTTTTACGCCAGACATAAAATCTCCTGAATTCAATATCTTAAAAATCAATTGATCGCCTTCATCGCCATATTTTCCGGTCAATACGGATAGGTTTTCCATGGAAGGAGTTTCTAAAGGCAAAAAACCATATACCTGATATACCTTTTTAATGGTATTGGTAATGTGATTGCGTCTAAGCATTTTATCGGGACCGAAATCCCTGGTACCTTTTGGAATAGAAGGTTTTCCCTGACTCATTGTGGATTATTTTGTCAAAAATAAGAAAATTGATGGGGTTTAGGGAACAGATTTTTATTTTTTAGAGGATTTATTTTTTTAAAAAGAGATATTCTGCTACATTTGCAGTCCTTGAAACATAAGAATTTACAGTCATGGGTGTTACTAGATTAAAAAGAAAAGAAAAAAGAAATAGAGCTATCGCTACTAATAAAGTTAACGATATCAAAGTATTGACTAGAAAGCCTGTCATCAAAAAAGTAGATGTTCAGGACCTACTGAAAGCAGCTGCTGCGAAGTAGTCCTTTTGTAGTTGAAAGCATTGGAAAGACTGCCTATTAGGCGGTCTTTTTCTTTTTGTACAAACGTACTGTGTCACATTTTCCACAGTGATCGTTGATGTTTTGAATGAGGAATATACACGCTATTCCTATAATTTTCCCTACATTTGTATAAATTGGTTTTGCTATGGGGAATCGTTTTTTACCTTTTGTGTTATTCTTCTTGATCTGTTGGAATGCTGCAGCACAAAGTTCTTCAAAAATAGACCGGTCATCTTTTTATGCGGCGCTATCAAATGGAGACATGGACAAACTGAATGATCAGCTAAAAAAAATAACCGGATCGTCGTTTGAAGAAAAAAATGCGTTCACTGGAGTGTTGAAAATGCGAAAGGCGGAGTTTGCAAAGGGTTTGAAAACCAAGTTGGATTTATTTAAATCTGGTGGAGCTCAGCTGGAAGATGAAATAGCAAAGCATAAATCAAATGGTGAATACAGATTTTTGAGATTGATCATACAGGAAAATGCACCTGCCATTCTCAATTACAACGACAATATAGAAGAAGATGCAAAAATGGTAAGAGCATCTTATCCTAAATTACCCAAAGAAACACAAGCCGCAATATTGGATTATTGCAAACGATCTAAAGTGCTTAAGGCGCAGAATTTCTGATTTAAAAAACAGATGAATAAAAAAGTACTCATCGTATATTATACTCAGTCTGGTCAACTGCAAGAAATTGTAGAAAGCTTTGCCGCACCATTTGTCAAAGACAGTGGTGTAGTAGTGGAGACCCTGAGAATTTACCCGCAGCACGATTTCGCTTTTCCCTGGACAAGCGATCGTTTTTTTGATGCGATGCCTGAAAGTGTGAGCGGGAAACCTTTAACGCTTCAACCTCTTTCTTTCAAAGAACAATCGTACGACTTAATTGTTATTGCTTATCAGCCGTGGTTCTTATCTCCAAGCATACCGACGACCTCCCTGTTGCACGATGCGACTTTTAAAAAGCTGCTTGCCAACACGCCGGTTGTAACGCTGATTGGCGCGAGAAACATGTGGCTCAATGCGCAGGAGAAAATTAAAAAACTATTGACCGATGCAGGCGCTCGTTTGGTGGGCAACATTGCATTGGTAGATAAGAATGGTAATCTCATCAGTGCTGTTACTATTCTGCATTGGATGCTTACCGGACGCAAGGATAAAAAGTACGGCATATTCCCCATTCCAGGTGTAGCAGAAAAAGACATTCAGGGCGCACATGTTTTTGGTTCGGTTGTTTTGCAACATTTATCTCAGGGAAACCTGGAAACCTTACAACCCGATCTTGTAAAAACGAAAGCGACGGAAGTAGATTCAGACTTGATGTTTATTGAACAGAGAGCCGGACGTTTGTTTTCTATATGGAGCGGTATCATCACGAAAACAAAAAATAGAAAAGCATGGTTGGTGGTGTTTAAGTATTACTTATTGGTGGCCTTGTTTATCGTGGCACCAATTGTGTTGCTGATTAACAATATACTTTTCCGACCATTTGTCGGAAAAAGTATCAGAAGAAAAAAGGAATATTATTTAGGAGTGAATTAAATATGTCTAATCACGTTTACATTACAAAATCAGCAAAGTTTTTTCCCAACTCGCCTATTTCCAATGACGAAATGGAAGACTACTTAGGCTTGATTAACGATAAAGCTTCCAAATCAAAACGCATCATACTTAGAAACAATGGCATCAAACGTCGCTTTTATGCTATTGATAAGAATGGACAACATACACATACCAATTCGCAAATGACGGCACTTGCGGTAAGAGCATTGTTCGACAATGCTGCTGCGTTGAAATCTATCGATCTTTTATCTTGCGGAACGTCTACTCCTGATCAAATGATGCCTTCTCATGGTGTCATGGTACATGGATGGTTGCCCGAAACAAATGCCATTGAAGTGGTTTCTCCTTCGGGCGTTTGTTGTGCAGGCATGCACGCGTTCAAGTACGCTTACATGTCTATCAAACTGGGTGATGCGAAAATGGCTGTGGCTACAGGTTCCGAGCGTTTGTCAAGAGTACTGAGAGGAGATGTGTTTGAAGAAGAGTCTAAAAAAATGGAAGCATTGGAAGGCAATGGATATGTGGGTTTTGAAAAAGACTTTTTGCGTTGGATGCTTTCAGATGGTGCGGGTGCTTTTTTATTATCCAATGAAAAAAATGAGAACGATATCAGCCTTCGCATTGAATGGTTGGAAGGCGTTTCTTATGCGCACGAAATCAAACCGTGCATGTACATGGCCAGTGAAAAACTGGAAGATGGAAACATTAAAAGTTACATGGATTATAGTCCACAGGAAATCATTGATGGTTCTATCCTGAGTATTAAACAAGACGTAAAATTATTAGGTGAGTACATTGTTCCTTTGGGTTTTGATAAATTGAAATTGATCTTTGAGAAAAGAAACATGACAGTTGATCAGATCGATTATTTTTTACCTCACATGTCCAGCGAATTTTTCAGGAGTAAAATCTCTGAAAAACTGGAAGAGAATGGAATGGCTATTCCACAAGAAAGATGGTTCACTAATTTGAGTTCCGTTGGAAACGTAGGTGCCGGATCTATTTATATGATGGTAGAAGAATTGATGTACAGTGGTAAGTTGCAAAAAGGACAAACCATTTTATTAGCAGTACCTGAAAGTTCAAGATTCTCTTATATGTTTGGATTGTTAACCGTGTGTTGATATGAAAAAAAACGAATTGCCGCAGGACCCCAGTGTACTGGATAAGTTTACCAAAGACTTATGCTATGTAGTAGATGAATCCGGTAACTACACCACCGGACTCAGCAGAGGGTGGGAAGTAAAAGCAGCAGCACTTGATCTGGCCTGGGACGACATCAAAGAACGCACAGAAGACGCCAGACAAAGGGCATTGAAAGGGGACGTAAGCCCCTTGTTGTTTTTTATGGAATTGAAACTCATGGATCTTGATACACTCGCAGGGTATTCCGGTTTTTGGAAATGGCAAATTAAAAGACACATGAAGCCAGCTGTTTTTAATCGGTTATCAGAAAAAAAACTAAAACGTTACGCGGATATCTTTGAAGTATCTGTTTCTGATTTTAAAAATGTAAAGGCGAATGAAGATTAATTTCGAACACGTTCAATCTGCGCACTGCGAAAATGGAGTGACCTCAAACTTGTTGAAGTTTGCAGGTGTAGAGAAGATCAGCGAACCGCTGGCATTTGGAATAGGCTCCGGTTTATTTTATATCTACATTCCTTTATTGAAAGTGAACAACGGTCCGGCGATTTCATTTCGTACGATGCCTGGACTTATTTTTAAACGCACTTGCAATGCCTTAGGTATTCCTGTGGTGCGTAAAACATTCCGTTCACCAGAAAAAGCCGAACAGTTTTTAAACGAATGCATACAAGCCGGACAGCCCGTGGGTTGCCAGGTGGGTGTGTATTACCTGACTTATTTCCCTAAAGAATATCGTTTTCATTTCAACGCGCACAACCTGGTTGTTTTTGGAAAAGAAGAAGATAATTACCTGATCAGTGATCCGGTGATGGAGACTGTTACTACCTTGACGTCATTTGAATTGGATCGCGTGCGTTTTGCCAAAGGCGTATTGGCTCCGAAAGGACAATTGTATTATCCAAGCGCCAAACGTGAGGTCACGGAAGAGCAAATTAAAACAGCCATCAAAAGCGGCATCAAACGAAACGTTCGCGACATGCTGTATATACCTGGTCCTGTAGTAGGAGTAGCCGGTATCAAATATACCGCCAATAAAATCAAGAAGTGGAGAGATAAACTGGGTTTGAAACAATCTGGTACGTACCTCGCACAACTGGTGCGCATGCAGGAAGAGATTGGTACAGGCGGCGGCGGTTTTCGTTTTATGTACGGCGCTTTTTTGCAACAGGCACATGCCTATCATCCACATGATACCTTGTTGACTGTAGCCGAAGATTTCACCAAAGCGGGAGATCTTTGGAGATCGGCAGCTGTGCAGGCTGCAGGGATTTACAAAGGAAGATTGGGTTCTCAGCAGGATTTCAATGACATGGGTGATTACCTATTGGAGATTGCAGAGATTGAAAAGAAAGCATTCAAGGATTTGTCAAAACTGAAATGGTAATTCGATGAGCAATTTAGCATTGTCTGTTAATAACCTGAGTTTTCGGTATGCCGGACAAGCGAAAGATTGTGTTCACGATTTGAGTTTTGAAATATTTGTGGGAGAGCGTTTCGGCTTGTTCGGCCCTAATGGTGCTGGAAAGACGACATTGATGTCTTTGATGGTAGGTTTATTGAAAGTGAAAGAAGGAAAAATTCTTTTATTGGATAAAGATCTGGCAACAGAAAAAAAAGCCATCAAACATTTTATAGGTTACGTTCCTCAGGATTTTGCTTTCTATCCGGAATTAAGCCCGGTAGAAAATTTAGATTTTTTTGGTGCATGGTCCGGACTTGATAAACGGACCGTCAAAGAAAGAACGGCATCGTTGTTAGAGGTATTGGGTTTAACCGATGTAGCGCATAAACCAGTGAAGCAATTTTCCGGCGGTATGAAGCGCAGAGTGAATCTTGCCATTGGTGTGATTCATGAACCGCAGGTTTTGTTTTTAGATGAACCCACAGTAGGTGTAGATGTACAAACTCGCCACGCGATCATTGATTATTTGAAAGTATTGAATGCACAAGGGACAACGCTTGTATACACTTCCCATCATTTGAAAGAAGCAGAAGATTTATGCGAACGTGTCGCATTAATTGATAGAGGAGAGATGGTGGCCTACGATCACCTGGATCAGTTGCTGCAACGTCATGGCGACAACAGCGGACTGGAAGATTTGTTTTTAAAATTGACAGGCAGCGCTTACAGAGATTAATCATGTATAAATTCACCGCATCCATCACCAAAGAATTAAGACTACTGTCAAGAGATAGAGTGGGCTTGATGATTATGTTCGCGATGCCCATCCTGTTGGTGCTTTTGATTACCAGCATTCAGATCAGTGCATTTGAATTGGTCAACAACAGCAAGGTAAAAGTCTTGTTGTGCAACAAAGATAAAGGTAAAGGAAGCCAGGAGTTTTTATCCTACCTCAACGAAGTCGGTCGCTTTGATTTGGTGAATATTGATATGACCGATCGCAATGTCGGAGATCAGATGAATGATCACGATGCCTTTGTTGCGCTTTATATCCCGGAAGGTTTTTCAGAACAAATAGCAAAGAAAGCATCTTACAGTGCGGACAAGGCATTGGTAGAATTTGGGATCAACGAAGTTTCCGATACACTGCGCATGGTAAATGTTGATTCACTTACGATTTATTTCCATCCAGTCTTGCAACAATCGTTGCGCCGTTCCATACAAGGCGCATTGAAAAGTGTCGTGCAACTGGTAGAAAGTAAATCAATGCTCAATGCATTGTATTTCTCCATCAATAATAAACCGATGCCCGCTTCGTTTGAAAAAGAATTGTTCAACAATCAGATCGGCATCAGAGAAAAAACGACTTCTCACAATGGAAGCAGAACCATTCCGAATGCCGCACAACATAATGTTCCGGCCTGGACGATCTTTGCCATGTTCTTTATGGTGATTTCTTTGGGAGGGAATGTGGTGAAAGAAAAATTGAGCGGAAGTTTTGTTCGACTGAAAATACTGCCGACAAATTTTATCATTGGTTTACTTTCCAAACAGCTCTTGTATTTGTTAGTCGCCATGAGTCAGGTGCTGGTGATTTTTTCCATGGGTGTATTCTTATTTCCTCACATTGGATTACCGGCTTTAAATATTCCGCATGATTGGTTGGCTCTCATTGTGGTCTCACTTATCTGCGGCATGAGTGCCATTAGTTATGCATTGTGCATTGGTGTGTTTGCGAAGACGCAGGAACAAGCCAATGGTTTTGGAGCGATATCGGTTGTGATTTTAGCAACGATAGGAGGAATATTAGTTCCCAGTTTTGCGATGCCCAAATCGTTTCAATTCTTTATGAATTTATCTCCATTACATTGGTGTCTGGAAGCTTATTATGGTTTGTTTTTGGAAGGTGGCAAATTGAGTGATCTTACATCCAGCGTGCTGCCATTGATAGCGAGCATCATTGTGTTACAAACCATTGCTTTGATAGGACTTAAAAGGAAAAATTTAATTTAATAGAAATAATGGAAAACGAAGAATTGAAACACAAGCTGAAAGAACAGATCATTAAATATTTGAACCTGTTGGAAAAAACTCCCGCAGACATCAAAGATGATCAGGTGTTGTTTGGCGAAGAACTAGGACTAGATTCTATTGATTCTGTGGAATTGATTGTGTTGTTGGAAAGAGAATACGGAATCAAAATCAAAGATCCGAAAGAAGGTAGAAAAGTATTGGTGGATGTCAACACCATGGCTGATTATATCAAAGAACACAGAACAAGATAATTTATTGTGAGCAGAATTGTTGTCACCGGTATAGGCGTTATTACAGCGTTGGGCGATTCAGCCGCTGCCAATCGTGCTGCCTTGAAAGACGGGCAATGCGGGATTTCTTTTTTGGAATTGTTTCCTTCCCGTTATTCAGAAACATTACGTTTTGGTGAAGTCAAAATAAGTAATGAACAACTGAAGCAAAAGTTTGACATCACCGATAAAGGAGTGACAAGAACTTCTTTACTAGCCATACATGCTTTCGAAGAAGCCATCGAAGACAGTGGCTTGACCAAAGAACAACTTGCTTCATACGATACCGCATTGATCGGAGCCAACACGGTTGGTGGAATGTGTCTGACCGATGAATTATACCACGATGCCAATAACGATACGGAAGGTTCCGAATACATTTCTTCTTACGACATTGGTTCTGTCAATCTCTACATGCAGAAGCGTTATAACATCAAAGGAATAGGAAATACCATCAACACCGCTTGCTCCTCTTCTGCCAATGCCATCATGTATGGTGCTCGCTTGATCCAGCATGGCCTGGCGCAGAGAGCGATAGTAGGAGGGGCCGATAGCTTGGCAAAATTCACCATCAATGGTTTTAATTCTTTGCACATCTTATCTCCTGAAATATGCCGACCGTTTGATATCGATCGTCAGGGATTGAATCTAGGAGAAGGTGCGGCTTTTTTAGTGTTAGAAAAAGAAGAAGAAGTGATCAGCAAAAAGCCATACGTGGTGCTTTCGGGTTATTGCAATGCCAGTGATGCTTTCCATCCTTCTTCTTTATCAGATGAAGGAGATGGACCTTATCTGGCCATGCAAGGAGCCGTGCAATTTGCAGGATTGAATACTAGCGACATTGATTTTGTCAATGCGCACGGTACAGGTACCGTCAATAACGACGAAGTGGAAAGTAAAGCGATGTCGCGTTTATTTGAAACCGTTCCCGCCTTCTCTTCTACAAAATCAAATACAGGTCACACGCTCGGTGCATCGGGCGCTGTAGAAGCCGTCTATAGTATATTAAGTTTGAAACACCAGGAGTTGTATCCTAGTTTGCAGTTTGAAACGGCTATTGAAAGTACAGGATTGAAACCTTTACAAGAGTACATTCAACAACCTGTTCAACATGTGATGTCCAATTCATTTGGTTTTGGTGGCAATTGTAGTTCCTTGATTTTTTCTCGCGCATGATCTACGTTCATCAAATAGCGGCAGTTTCTCCACAACGTGATTTGTTGGTGGAAACCATCGATGAAGTAAATGAGTCGGTCAATAATATATTGAAAGTAGTAGAACCTCCATACGAAGGTATTCCGCTCAGCATCTTGCGACGCATGGGTAAAGCGGTAAGGATGGGTGTTGGCGCAGCGCTTCCTCTCATTAAAAATACGACAGTACCGTTAAATGGTATTGTCATTGGTACCGCCAATGGCGGCATGGAAGATTGCATCAAGTTTTTGAATCAAGTCATAGAGTTTGAAGAAGGAACACTTACGCCTACCAACTTTGTGCAAAGTACACCCAACGCCATTGCGGCACAATTGAGTTTGTTGTCTTCTAATAAAGGGTACAATATCACACACGTCAACCGTGGACTGGCGTTTGAAAATGCGTTGCTGGATGTATGGATGTTATTGAAAGAAAATCCATCGCATACATACCTATTGGGTGGGGTAGAAGAAATCTCTTCTTACAATTACAACATCGATCATCTGGCCAATTGGTTCAAGGATGAAGAAGTAAGCAATAAGAAACTGTATCATTCCACATCCAAAGGCACGCTCTCGGGTGAAGGAGCGGCAATGTTTATCGTGAACAACGATCCGCAAGATGCCATCGCCAAAATAGACGCCTTGCATCTGATGCATGCAGAAGATGTTTCAGAAGTGAAAAGTCAATTGATCCATTTTTTGAATAAACATTTGGGTAAAGGAGAATTAGTAGATGTGTTTCTGTCTGGAGAAAGTGGTGACATTCGCTTTGTGTCTTTTTTTCAAAACTGTGAACATCACATGAAGGACTCTACAATAGCCAGATTTAAACACCTCACGGGGGACTTTGCTACTGTTTCTGCCTTGTCGCTAAACATCGCTTGTCAGGTTGTCAATAAAAATATACTTCCTGATCACCTCATTAAAATCAATCGTCACAAACATTCAGTGAACACCGTTTTAATTTATAACCTGCATAAAGGCGTTCAACATAGTTTTATGTTGGTGCGTAAATGATTTATATTTTTGACTCTAGTCTAAAATAGGATTGTTTGTCTTTGTGAAATGGATGAACATAAGTGCAGTAATGATTGAAAATAAGTAGTTGTTTTTGAAGGTAGCATAAGCCCGGCCCGCGAATCGTTCCTGCACCTAACCAGTAAATCTTAGACTAAAGTCGTTTTTAAAATTTCAAACAGATTTCTTCTTAAACCGTTTGGCATGATTTTAGGTCTTAACATTCGAAACTATATTGAATATGAAAGCTACCTGTCTATTTGCTTCTGCTCTGTTTTTGATTAACACTTTTCAAAGTTCTGCGTCTGTGAAAACAGATTCTCTTGGTATGTTAGGCGATCAATTGGATCTATATGGTGTATTGGATTTGTTTAAAAATTCTGACAACTTGGAAGATTTTGAAAAGAAACTAAACAGCGAAGATAACCACATTAACAATCTTGATTTGAACAACGATGGACAAATCGATTATATAAGGGTTATAGATTATCCTCAGCAAAACGATGCACATGCCATTGTGCTACAAGATCCGATTAACGACAAAGAGTCACAAGATATAGCGGTGATCGAGTTGGATAAAACGGCCGACAACCAGGCTCACATACAAATTGTAGGGGATGAAGATTTGTATGGTAAAGACTATATCGTTGAACCTGTGGATGAGCAACAACAACAATCGTATCAGCAAAATAATAATCAACAACCATATGTGGCGAACAACAATACTGCAGTAGTCGTCAATGTTTGGGGCTGGAGACCGATGCGTTATTTATATGGACCAAGTTATGTAGCGTGGGTATCACCTTGGCGTTGGTCCTACTATCCAGGTTGGTGGAGACCATGGAGACCATTGGGCTGGCATGCCTATCATCCATGGATGTTTCGTTACCATGCTTATTATCATCCTATACCGATCAGAAGAAGTCCCCGTATTTATGCGGCGTATGGACCGAGACGTGTCAATTCCCCTGTTGTTTATGCGAATAGAACTACGATCAATAAAACCTATTACGTCAGACAAAATAACAACAACGTAAGAGGCGGGCAGATCAATAATAATACAAACAATTCTACTAACGGAAGAGGCAATAGACAAGTGAATGGTGCGAACGGGCAACAGGCTTCTCCTCAAATGAGGTCTTCACAAGGGAACAGACAACAGAAGATGAATGGAGGCGGCAATAGAAATAAAGGAGGTGGTGGTAATAGAGGTCGTAGGTAGAGACACTGCCACTGTGATCTAAAAAAGGAGCATGTTTATTTTCCTAATCAACGTGCTCCTTTTTATATGCAAACGTTTACTCTTTGATTAATTTATAAGTATGTTCTGTACTTACATCTCCAATCTTTAACAAATAGATTCCTGAAGGTAAATCTTCTCCAAAACTATAATGAGAGCCTGGAGAAAGAGTAATTTGATTTTGTTGCAACACTTGACCGGCTACACTGAGGATTTGTATGCGAACAGGTACAACTTCGGAATTATAGTTAAAGCTCAATTGAAAATCTTCTGTGCTTGGATTAGGGAAGATGATGTAATTGCTTGCTGTTTCTAGATTATTTACGGCACGAATATCTGAGTAGTGTGATGTTCCGTCTATGTCGATTTGTTTGATGCGGTAATAAGAGATTCCTCCATAAGGCATGCCGTCCAGGAAGCGATATTCGTGAGCTTCCGTTGTATTGCCAACGGCATTCACCGTGCCTATGTGTTCGTAGTGTATGTTATCGATGCTGCGTTCTAATTCGAAAACACTGGCATTGATTTCAGATGCAGTGGCCCAGTTGAGCAATACCTGATTGTCATTTGGAGAAGCGGTGAAGTAAATCCATTCTACCGGAAGTCCACCTGGACAAGTATAATCGACCGTAATGTTTTTAGACATTTTGCAGGCAGGCAACGTAGGATGCTGTGCCCATACTGTGTAAGTACGCGTAGTAGAAACTACTGCTTTGGCTGTGGTGTTATTGGCTGTGTTGGTCAATACTGTGAGTTCAGTAGTCGGCGTCCACGACATGGTATAATTCGGTAGAGCTACTCCGCAATTCGTAGTGAGAGTGATCACATCTGTACTTGGTGTGTTGTAGGTAACACCGTTCATACTGTAAGTCCCTACCACTGTTCCTGATGTATTCAATACATCCAATCGGAAGTTGGGACCGGTGATGGCCCAGGTTGGAATTTCTTTTAATGAAACTTTTAATGTAGCGCCAGTAGGCACTTGAATAATTTGACTCAGGTGTATACAGTTTCCGCCACCATTGGCACGTGGAGCCGTAAGCGTGATAGGACTTCCATTAGCAGAGGCCATGATATTTAACTGCGAATTATCCCATGAACCGTAACAATCGCTGCCGGTATAGGTCAGCTTAATGGTATAACTGCAAGAAGATGGAGGATTGCTCACGACTTGTGCCCCTAGATTTGCCGTGCTACAATCGACCACTGTTTTCGTCGTATTAATTTGTTGGTATAAAGCAACGGTAGAATTTATATTGACCATGGCGTAAGCTTTACAGGTAGGATCACTTACTTTAGTAACCAACACCGTATAGGTACCATCTGGAACATTGCTCATAGAGGCTGTATTTCCAGCTACAGGGCCTGTCCAGCTATAGGTAACCGGGAATGCGCCATTGGTAAGGCTTACATTGACAGAACCGTCTTGTACACCGGTACAGGTGTTGTTGGTAGATGTGGCTGTAGCACTCATGGTACAGCTGCTGCAGTTGTTTACCGTGACTGTAATTTCACAATCCGATTGTAACATACATCCGCTGGATGTCGTTACCTGCACAGCATACGTACCAGATGTAGTCGCTGTGAAAACATTAGGAGAAGCATTGGCGTCGGCTATGTTCGCTCCATTTTTTAACCATTGATAGGTATAACCTGTACCCACTACTGTTTCCAGATTAACAGATAGTCCATTGCAAAAAGTAGTAGGACCATCTGCTTTTAATTTTACATCCGGACCTATACAGCCGGTGCCTTTGTGGCATCCCGAGTTGCCATCGGTAGAATACAGCCAGGCTTGCATCGGATCATCGTAAGGCATGTTGAGAATAAACTCATCCAATACCGGAGCCAATTCGTAACGGAAAGAGATCGGAGCACCGCCATGTATGGCGTCAAACTTCGCTTTTACTTTAGCGGTAACAGTTGCTACATTGGCTTCCGGATACAAAGGAAAAAATTTATTCATGTAGGCTGTCATCTTCGCCCAGGTGATCGGTTTGTCGTACCAGCAGTGCCATTGGTTATCGGAAGTGTTTGTCCATCCTATACCTCCCCATGGTCTGGTCCATCCGCCTTCAAAATTATTAGACAATACTTTTAATACATGTGAAGTGGCAATGGTATAATCGTAACCTAAAAGTGGAGTCTGTGTAAGTGCCAGCCAATTGCTGCTTGCCATCGCTTCTGTGCGATTGGCGGCAAGTCCCATGACATCCAAAGAGCCCGGATCGAAGTACCCTTTATTGTAGGCCCTGGCCAGCCATATCGAACCGGCTGCATTGTCAGGTGTAGTGGTGAGCACTTGTTCCACCGGAGAACCTTTTACATATTCTACAAATCGAATGAAGGCAAGATCATAGTACATTTTGGCCAATGCTGCGGTAGAAAAATTGTCTTCAGCAATGAACGTTGTGAACTGAGAATAATTGGTCCACCGGTTCGGATAATATTTGGGAAAGTTGGGCCAGCCTGTGCTGTGGTCAATCTGAAAACAACCGTCCACTCTGGCCGGACCGCCGGGATTGGTATTGGCGTTGTAGTCGGTAGTTGAGGTAACAGGATTGACCAGCGCCGATCCATCGCAACGTGTGATGCCACTGTAGGTGAGGTTGGGATCACAGCCGCAGAAGGATTCTTTCATTAATGTTCCAAAGTAATAATGCCAGTTGAAAACGTCTTTGCTGTATTTTAAAATATTACGTTCTGTTTGCCAGGCATGCACGACGGCAATGGCCCATTCTTCTCGGTCGGCTGGAATATAGAAATCAAAAGAACGTGCACCCGTTGTTCCCCACAATTCTGCCAGACCAAGGTGGCCCTGACCTACTTTTAATTGTGTCGGAAGGTATTTATAACAGGTTGTATCGAACCAATTGACAGGAGCATAATCGGGACATTGTCCTTTTGCGCAAAAGGAATAAAGGAAAAAGGAAAAAAAGAATACAGGTATTAAACGTTTCATAAGTGGAGTCTTACTTCTTTAATTCTGAGGCTAATATACTCAAATTATAGGGATATTGTACTGTTTTTGCTGAGAATATTTACATTTTACAATTTGAACTTATCTAAGACTGATAATGCATAGAAAGGATTAATTGCCATGTGATTTTTTATAAAGGTATTCTTGATGGTTAAAGACAAAAGTTTACCCCGGAAGTAAACTAGATTACTTCTTTCTAAAAGGGTAGAACCTTCCAAGTCCCAGCGGCACGATCTGCCGGTAGTCATAAAAAGCAAAGATGATTAAAGTCTCATAGGGACGTCATTTAGTTGGATTGGAATGTGCTGCTGTGTAATTCGCTGTAAGTTTCGTCCCTAAAGGGACTGAGACGCAGTTAGATTTTTTACAGTTAAAGATAGGATGTCCCGATGGGACGAAAAGTATTGTTTCACGAACGTTGCGTGAGGGATAGAAGCGAAAAGCCCACAGCGAGGCTGAAAGTTAGGGTGATGCATTGAACATGATCCGAGCGAGGACTTGTAGCGGATAGCCCGACCCGCAGGGGCACGCCTAAATTAGTTCATGTACTTTGTTAACTATCCTAGTTATTACTTAAGTATAGCCACTTCCTTAATTAAGTAACAACTAATCACACCATTCTAAATTAGCCTTAAAAAATAAAATCTACTTCACCAACTCTATCGCCTGCATGGAGTGGATGCGTTTGTCTTCTAACGTAAAACGTAAAAGTGTGCGGACTTTTTGAAACCCATGTTTACCTGCTGCACCTGGATTCAGGTGCAGGACATTGTTGTATTTAGGATCGTGGCTTACTCTTAAAATATGAGAGTGTCCGCATACCCATAGATCAGGCTTATCACGCAGCAAATGCTCTTTGGCTTCCGGCGGATAATAACCCGGTTTACCTCCGATGTGGAACATACTTATTTTGTATCCTTCCCGTTCGAAGCATTGATAAAGGGGAACTTCCTGACGAATTTCTTTTCCGTCGATATTTCCGTAGACGCCTACAAGTGGTTTGAAAGCTCGGAGTGCATCGACTACTTTCACATCGCCCCAATCTCCTGCATGCCAGATTTCATCGCATTCGGCGAAGTGTTGGAACACGGCAGGATCGAGGTAACTGTGTGTGTCGGAGAGAAGGCCTATGCGCAGCATAGTCAAGGACGAAGTTTGAATTGAATCTTGAAAAAACTTTTTGTAGAGATTACATCTGTGCACACCTTATTGTTGTAGATGTAATGGCTTTTGTTTCCGTCTCCCAAATGCAAAACATAATCACCGGGTGTATCTGTTGTTATATTTTCGAAGGACATGTATTTTTCTGAGAATACGCGTTTCACGTCTACCGGTTCCTGGAAATAAAGCTTAGCAATGGATTGGTTGATCTTTTCTTTGATCAGAATGTTTTTCTGGTTCGCTTGTCCCGTATATTGAGTGCCATCCCATTTGATGTGTACATTATCTTGTAAACTTCCGTTTACCATGTTTTTTAAAGCAGATTCAACAAGGTAATTATTTTTATAAGTTGAACTCAGCTGATAATTGACATCGTAGGTTTCTAATAATTTAAACGAGAGATTGGTTTGTACAGAATAAGTGGTCATGGAACCATTCACGTTTTTTGAAGCGGTCACTTTTCCAATATTATTTTCTGCGACGAAGATATCATAGGTATGGTATTGCACCTCTACAATGGGGCGCGAAGATCCAAGAGGAATAATCAGAATGAGGAAAAGCCAGTACTTTTTTTTCATCCTAGGAGTTCCAATCATTTAGACGGCTTGTACATTCCACTCGCTGGGATTTTCTCTCCACTTAGAAAGTACTTCCAGTTGCTGCTGATTCAAGATGTTTTTTTTGAAGGCGATATCAAGCAATGCATTATAGTTAGAAAGCGTAACCAGTTTCACTCCGGCATTTTTGAATGCTTGCGCAGCGATCGGAAAATCGTAAGTAAAAATTGCTACCATACCCAATACGTTTACACCTTGTTCTTTCAATGCTTCAACAGCTTTCAATGAACTGCCTCCAGTAGAAATCAAATCTTCGATCACGACTACTTTTTGACCAGGCTGGATTCTTCCTTCGATGAGATTGGTCATGCCATGGTCCTTTGGTTTTGCTCTCACATAGATCAGTGATTTGCTCATGCGATCTGCAATAATGGAAGCCTGAGGAATACCGGCTGTTGCCACTCCTGCAATCACTTCCACATCGGGGAATTCTTTTTTTATCGTGGCGATCAAACTTTCAGCAATATAGGCGCGTATATCGGGATAAGACAAAGCGACTCTGTTGTCACAGTAAATAGGGGAGTTCCAACCTGAAGCCCATTTAAAGGGTTTCTCAGGACTAAGCTTAACGGCTTCTACCTGTAGAAGCTTTTCTGCGATAGAGAGTTCTATAGTATTGTACATACTGCAAGGTATAAAAAACTTGCCTCAGCTGAAAATAGCTGTTGAATTAATCTATAAGTTTTGATATTTTGCAGTAACTAAGGGGAATAATGAAAATCTTCATCAACGACAAGCCGATCCATTTTGTACCTTATAAAGGGCAGAGTGATGACTCTGATTACGATACGGTCTTTTGGGGAGACACGATTTTAATAGCCAAAAACATGGCGGGTCACGTCATGATCCACAATGCCAATACTCAACAGATCGACAAACTCATTGAATTGATGGAAGTCAAGAAAATGAAGAAAATGATTTCACTGACAATTTCATTGAAAGATTATGTGGTGATGACGGAGTACTTCAAAGATCACTTTAAGATTGTAAAAGCTTCTGGCGGCCTTGTTTCAAAGGGCGATAAAGTATTATTGATTTATCGTTTGAAGAAATGGGATTTGCCAAAAGGTAAATTGAAAAAAGGAGAAGACTCTGCCATCGGTGCCAAACGTGAAGTAGAAGAAGAGTGCAATGTAAAAGTAGAGCTTGGGAATTTATTATGTACGACCTGGCATACCTACGTTCGCAAAAACAAACGCATACTCAAACGCACCGATTGGTACCGCATGTCGTGTGTAGATGATTCTAACATGCAACCCCAGTTGGAAGAATTTATAGAAGAAGTAAAATGGATGAATAATAAAGAAGTAGCGAAAGCACTTACAAATACTTATTTGTCTATACTGGAAGTGTTCGATAATTTTGGTGCTGAACAGCCATCATATCTGATACGGTAAAAAACTACTTACATCTCCACCACCTTTGTGAATGTCCCTGACCACCGAACTACTGATATAGGCCAGGTGAGGAGAAGTTATCAAAAATACGGTTTCGATTTGATTCCATACGTGCACGTTGGCTTGTGCAATCGTGTTCTCGTATTCGAAATCCGTTGTGTTTCTCAATCCCCGGATTAAAAATTTGGCGTTTATTTTTTCCGCAAATTTAGCCGTCAATCCTTCGTACAATTCTATTCTTACTTGCGGATGCTTTTCAAATGTTTTTTCGATCAGCCTTTTCATGATTTGGATGTCGATGTAACGAATCTTCTGCGTGTTGTTACCAATGCCAATGACAATTTCATCAAACAGGTTCAAGCTGCGAAGTACGATGTCTTCATGTCCTTTCGTGAAAGGATCGAATGAACCGGGAAACAGTGCTGTCTTTTTCATGGCTTACTCAAACAATTGAAGTGAGAAAAGGTCAAAGTAATAATGGTCCGGTATTTCATCAAATACAAAACCGTATTTCAATATAGAAGGTCTTTCTATGAATTCTATTTTTCGAACGTATTTATAGATGCGTTGGTATTCTGGTGCATTGTTGTCAATGGCACCGATCAATACCAGTGGTGTGGTTTCCGGACTTAAATTGTACACGTTCATGATGTACAAACAATAATACGTAAAGTCGTCGGCGGTATGAATGAGGAAACTGTTATGAAATAAAATTTTACTCCCTTCTTTCACAGCAATAGACAAGGTGTGATTTTCCAGGCAGGCATAAATCTTTTTTTCTGTAGCACGATCCGCTCCCAACAGTCCTTCTAGCAAGGCCGACATGTGGTGTATGTATTTTATTTTTTTGGAAGGGTATTTTTGATTCAGCCAATCCACCAGTGTTTGTTGCACACCAAATACCACCACGGCTTCCAGCGAAACTTCTTTGTTGTAAAATAAAATTTCTTCCGGTTGTGCGTTGGAGTTGATGTTTAGGTATGATGCCGCGTAGTTTTTGTCAAACAAAGAAACGGGGACTACACTGAAGCGATTGTTTTTAATAGAGACTACAATGTTTTTCCAGAAGCCTGCATTGAGCCATTCGTGTTCATAGAAAAACGCATTCAATTCTTCTAGAATCTTGGAGGTATTTTCTGGAAAATGGAATTGATAATTTTCCAACAACAAGCATCTCTCGATTGAAGGATCGGTAATGCAAATGCTAAAGTTATAGGAACTGATTTGAATGAGCAGGTTGTAATTGTACAGGTTCTCCGCCTCAAAAAGAGTATCTTTTAATTTGTGAGTGATGTTGGGTTTAGAAACGCTGTAGTCTTCCATTGCGGGAAATGGTTACGGTTTCAATATAGTGTGTTTTTGTGGAAAGGGAAAGGGAAGATGGGTTATTGTTGAGAAGATCGAATAGGTAAAAGAGGTTGATAATTGGATAGATTATTTGGATACGATGAGCGAGAAAATAAATAATGTCTTGACGAGGGCGTTTCCCTACGGGCCGGGCTTTCGCTTCAAGTCCGGCTTACGCGCAATACCCACGCGCTTCGGGCTTTCCGCTCAATCCCTAACGCAAAGAATTTTATGAATGCAAGTCCCCTTCAGGGGATTTAGGGGCAAGACAGTTAGTATATCACACACCATCAGGTTTATCCAAACTATATCCCTTTCTCAACAACACATCATCCCACGTTTTCAAATCTCTCAATACATAATGTTTTTGATTATCCGGAATCTGTCGAAGTGTATCAAGGTCAACAAAAGCTAACTCCTCCAACATTTGTTGTCCGCTCATTTCAGGATCTTTTCCAAGCTGTGCGCTTCCTTCCACTTGTGTGATGATGAAAAACAATTCTACCGCATGCATCGGTGAATGCATGTATTCATGTACAAAACCAAATTCATACTGCGTAGGCTTGAGTCCTGTTTCTTCGATGAATTCTCTCACAAGTGTTTGTGTGGCTTGTTCTCCAAATTCCATTCCCCCGCCAGGAGGTGACCAAAGGATGTTTTGTTCACCAATCGAATGATGCCTGAGCAAGAGAAGCTTGTTGTTTTCCACATAGAGTCCGCATACGCGCAGCCTTAGTTTGTGACCAAAATTTTTAATGATGTCTGCTTTCAAATCACTCATAAAATCAACATGTTTGTCAGGACTTGCTATAAAAATACAAAATGGAGAGGGAAATCATATCTTTTTTGGCCTTTGAGCCAACATTAGATCAGCAGCAAGCCATACAGCAAGCCGTGAAGCTCATTGAAGACAAGGACCGCAAGCGCAAAGTTTTTTTGTTGAAAGGATATGCCGGTACAGGTAAGACATATCTTGTCAGTGCCATCATCAAAGCATTTGAAAAAAACAAGAAACGTACCATACTCATGGCGCCTACCGGGCGCGCGGCGAAAGTGATGTCTAGTTATGCTTCCAAACAAGCCTTCACCATACACCGTTTTATTTTTGGTATGGAAGCAGACAAAGAAGGTGTACCACGCTACTTCCGTAAACCCAATACGATGGCCAATACACTCTTTTTTGTCGATGAAGCATCCATGCTTCAGGATGGCATGTCGGGTGCGATTCTAAAAGATTTGGTGAGTTATGTTTTCGAACAGGAAAATAATATTTTATTTCTTATTGGTGACGAAGCGCAATTGCCTCCCGTAGGACAAGAAAAAAGTTATGCCTTGGATGCGATGTATCTTCAGCGCAACTACAGCCTGGATGTAGAAGAAGCCAACTTACGAGAAGTAGTACGTCAACAAGAGGGTAGTGGTGTTTTATACAACGCCACACAATTGAGAAATGCGATTGGAAGAGAACGCACACCGACATTGAAAGTAGCGGGTTACGGTGATGTATTTACTATGGATCATACGAAGCTGGAAGATGGCTTACGTTATGCGTACGATAAATTTGGCATAGACAATACCTTGTTGATTTGCAATGCCAACTGGCAATGCCTCAACTACAACCGCATGATCAAGAATTCTATTTTGTTTCACGAAGAATTTTTAGAAGCAGGAGACCGTCTGATGATTGTGAAAAACTATTACGATCCAGAAGGCGGCAAAGATAAATTATCATTCGTCGCCAACGGTGACATGGCCGAACTGCGCTACCTGTCAGGCGAGCAGGAGAAGTACGGATTGAAATTTGCAGACGGAGGATTGAAATTTCCTGATTACAGTGAAAACAGCGAAGTAGAATTTAAACTGTTGCTGGATGTATTGTTTTCAAAAGGTCCGGCGTTAGAAGAAGAGAAATCAAAAGAACTATACCGTCAGGTTGTTGAGCATCATCAGCAAGCCGGACATAAAGGCAATTATTGGCTGGAAGTGAAAAAAGATCCTTACCTGAATGCGCTGCAAGTCAAACATGCCTATGCCGTAACTTGTCACAAATCACAAGGCGGACAATGGGATGCGGTATTCATCGATGGCAGTCATTTGCACAAAGACGATTCTTCTGCTCAGGCGTTGCGTTGGTTGTATACGGCCATGACCAGAGCCGTGAAAGAAGTGTTTTTGATAAACTTTCCATCGAGTTTCTTTTCAAAGTGAAAATTGGTTCTTATTTTGTAGTAAGCCCTTTGTGCTTTAAACCCTTTACCTATGAACATCAAATACAGTTTCGTTCTTTTGCTCGCCTTCGTTCAGTTGACAGTGATGGCTCAGACCAAAGGTCCGGGTATAGAATTTAAAGAAGTCTATTTTGATTTTGGAGACATCAAACAAGGAGCGGTAGTAGAACATGTGTTTCAATTTACCAATACCGGTGATTCTACCTTGTTGATTCAAAAAGCATACTCCAGTTGTGGTTGTACGATTCCTTCTTTTCCTAAAGAGGGAATAGCTCCTGGACAGTCCGGACAAATAACAGTGAAGTTTAATTCAGAAGGCAAGATGGGATTGAACAATAAAATCATTACGATTTTAACCAATACGAAGACAGAAGTACCGGGGAGGTTGTCGATCAAGGTGAATGTACTGCCGAAATAATAGAGTGATCAGTGGACCAGTATCTTTTATAAGATCCTTGGTTAAAAATAAAATAACAACGAGAACGAAAAAAAGAAAAGGTCAGGATTATTCCTGACCTTTTCTTTTTTCTGATCACTGACTGACAACTGATCACTGTCCACTCAATACCGTCTTGTACAACCCTATCGCCAGGAATACCCAACCTGCAATCAACGCCAATCCACCGATGGGTGTAACTGCTCCCCACTTGCTTACATTCGTAGCACAGAGGATGTAAAGCGATCCGGAGAAAATAAGAATGCCTCCCGCAAAACCCAACGATGCCCAGTTGAGCCATTTGTTCTGGTGTTGGAAATACAAGATCCCTACCAAAAGCAAAGCCAGAGTATGATAGAACTGGTAACGCACAGCCGTTTCAAATGCTTCTGTGCGGTTTATGGCATGTAAGTAATCTTTTAATTTGTGTGCTCCGAAAGCGCCTATGGCTACGGACAATGCACCGCTGATGCTACTGAAGAGTAAGATGAATTTATGCATGTTAAATTATTGTTATGTTTGATAAGTTCGGTTTCCAAAGATGGCACTGCCTATGCGGATCATGGTGCTACCTTCATCTAATGCCAGCTTATAATCGGCACTCATGCCCATGCAGACTTCTTCCCATTGTGTATTGTTGGCCTGGTAGTTTTTTGCAGACTCATCAAATAAATTCTTCAATTGCCTGAATTCTTGTCGTACTATTTTTTCATCAGATGTAAAAGAAGCCATGCCCATTAATCCTTTGATGGTTACGTGTTGAAAGGCATCCAGCGCGCGATCGGCCAACCAGGTTCGAATGTCGTTGGCATCGGCACCAAACTTTGTTTCTTCCTGTGCAATGTGTACCTGAAGCAGGCAGGAAATGATGCGGTTATTTTTCTTTCCTTCTTTATTGATCTCTTCCAGAAGTCTGAGGCTGTCTACCGAATGGATGAGATGAACATAAGGCGCAATGTATTTGACCTTATTGCTTTGTAAGTGTCCGATCAGGTGCCAGTGTATCTCGCTGGGCAGCAAGGGTTTTTTGTCTTGCACTTCCTGTACTTTATTTTCCCCAAAGTCTACTTGACCACATTCAAAGGCTTCACGGACAGCCTCTGCCGGATGTGTCTTGGAAACGGCGATGAGTTTACTGCCGTAAGGTTTTATTTCGTTTCGAATCTCAGAAATATTTTGGGCGATGCTCATTGGGTAGACGCGTTGTTTTTTATCTCATGAAATAGAGCTATTTTAGCATATACTTAAAACCCCTAAAAGTATATGCCGCTATTTGGGTCTTTGCTCAGTAAAGGATTAAAGATAGGTAATCTAAAACCACAGAAAAAGAAAACACCTTTCGAATTGCAGAAAAAGGAATTGGCAAAATTATTGACGAAAGCCAAAGTTACTCAATTCGGTCAGCACTATAATTTCCACGACATACTGCATCAATTTGGAGAGAAGAAATCTGCGACTTTTTATGAGGCATGGAAAAAACAGGTTCCAGTTTTCAATTACAATAAATTATTTGACGAGTGGTGGTACAGAAGCAAAGCCGGAGAGCATGATGTGACGTGGCCTGGAAGAGTAAAGTATTTTGCTTTGAGTTCCGGTACTTCTGAAGCGTCAACCAAACATATTCCCATGACGGTGGATATGTTGAAGGCCAATAAGAAAACAAGTATGCGTCAGATGATGACACTGTCACAGTATGACTTACCTCCTGCTGTTTTAGGGAAAGGTATTTTAATGCTGGGTGGCAGTACGAAGCTGACGAAAATAGATACCTACTACGAAGGAGATTTGTCTGGAATACAAGCCAGTAAAATCCCTTTTTGGTTTCAGATTTTTTATAAACCAGGAAAGCGCATTGCCAAAGAACGCGACTGGAATCATAAGCTGGAAGAGATTACCAAAAATGCAGCGAAGTGGGACATTGCCTTCATCGTAGGAGTGCCGGCCTGGTTGCAGATCATGATGGAACGCATCATTGAACATTACCAGGTAAAAAATATTCACGAGATCTGGCCCAACCTCAGTGTCTTCGTACACGGTGGAGTTTCTTTCGAACCGTATAAAAAAGGATTTGAAAAATTATTGGGCAGACCAATAACGTATATCGAAACGTATTTGGCTTCCGAAGGATTCATCGCTTACCAGATAGGTCCGAAGAAGCACACCATGAAGTTGAGTCTGGATACCGGAATATTTTTTGAATTCATTCCATTCAACGAAAAGAATTTTACATCTGAAGGTGAAGTCATCCCTAATCCTGAAACACTGATGATTCATGAGGTAGAGGAAGGCATCGATTACGCTCTACTTTTATCAACCTGCGCAGGAACCTGGCGCTACCTGATCGGAGACGTGATCCGTTTTGAAAACAAAGAAGAATCAGAGATCATCATCAGCGGACGTACGAAACACTACCTGAGTTTATGCGGCGAACATTTGTCGGTTGACAATATGAACAGAGCGATACAACTGGTGTCTGAAGAATTGAATATTTCTATTTCAGAATATACCGTCGCGGGTATTTCGCACGATTCTCTTTTTGCACACAAATGGTTTGTAGGTACAGACGATGCGATAGACAAAGAAGTGTTGAGAACGCGATTGGATGAAACGTTAAAAGAACTCAACGACGATTACCGTACGGAGCGCACAGCAGCCTTGAAAAACGTGCTGTTGGAAGTATTACCAGTGAATGCTTTCTACAAATGGATGGAATCAAAAGGTAAAGTCGGTTCACAAAATAAATTCCCAAGGGTATTTAAGAAAACGCAGCTGGAAGAGTGGGAGAGGTTTGTGGAGGGATATAGGAAGTGATTTTGTGATTTGATCTGTCTTGCCCCTAAATCCCCTGAAGGGGACTTTCCTTCGAGAAGAGTTTTAGTGAAAATAGAAACACAGATGTTGTAATTATTGTGGTGGAAAATTGATTATGCTAAAGTCCCCTTCAGGGGATTTAGGGGCAAGACAGCTTGTTTTATTTTAGAACTACTTTTTCACTCTTTTCTCAGTCCTCCAAATAATTATTCAAAAACGTAAACCTTAACGCATTCCACAACAGGAAAAAAATCAAACCCCAATACAGGTAGATGCGGTAGAGGTCTTCGTAGCCAGAACCCGACCAGGTGGTGATCTCTGATTTTTCCAATCCATCTAATTCCTGGATAAAAGAAGAGAATATTTTTTTGCTGGTTACTTTGTAAAACCTTCCTCCGGTAATCGTTGCAATTTCTTTCAACGTTTTATCATCAGGTTGCGAATAAGCATACAGCGTTTGACCCTTGTCATTTTTTCCAAAGGCAACAGAACCTTCTTTGCCTACACTGAAACTGTAAATCTTAATTCCCTTCTCATAGGCCAGCTTGGCTGCAACACCAGGATCCAATACACCGGAAGTGTTTTCTCCATCGCTGATCAACAACATCACCTTGGACTTACTGGAAGATTGAATCAAGCGGTTGATGCCAACACCAATCGCTACACCAATAGCAGTCCCCTGATTTTTGATCATGTCTGTATTGGTGTTGGCCAACATTTTTTTGATCATGTTGTGATCGGCTGTCAAAGGACAATAGGTATAAGCATCTCCGGCAAAGATGATCAGTCCGAAACGATCGAAGGGACGCTTGTCTATAAATTGCGCCATCACTTCCTTAGATGACTCCAGGCGATTGGGATGCATGTCTTTCAGTCTCATCGATTCAGAAATGTCGAGCACCATGAGTATGTCTATGCCTTCGCTCCATTGCTGTCGCGTGATGTTTTCTTTTTGTGGGCGTGCCAGTGCAATAATGAAAAAAGACAAAGCGATGGCGCCGATGGTAAATGGAATCAAACGTAGTAATTGAATGATGCCTTTGCTTTTGACATCGTTGGAATATAATGCAATTTGTAATTTCTGACGAAAGCGAAAATGGAACAACCACCTCAGAAAAAACAAAGCCGGAATGAGTGGAATGGTATAAAGGAACAAGGGGTTCTCCCAATGAAAATGTTTGACGGTATCCCATTCAAACCAATGCAGAGAGAACCATTCAGGAAGTGCTATGATATTTCCTTTGTCAAACATCGCGCACTTCTTTTTTCTTTTTCAAAAAGCGTCTATTGCTGAAACGTCGCAAAGCATTCAGCGACTCTATTGTTTCATCTTGTCTCAAGCCACCGTATAAAAAACGATCCAGGTTTCTCAAAGGAGTGATGACATCCTCCATGTCCTGCATGTCTTTGAGTTCTGTAGTTGTCAGTGTGGTATAAGGTTTGGATTCCAATCGTGTCAAATAGGATTTCCAGATGGTGATACATTTCTCTAAATCGGTTGCTTGTGTATGCGTGGTGAATTGCAAAATCTGTTCGTCGAAATCTTTGATGTAACGCTGATGATTCAATCCCATGTTGAAGAGCTTAATTCTTCTCAATACAATCGGACCTACAAGCCACAACAGAATAACTGATACAATCAGTACAGCGATGCCTATGGCACCGTAATACCAATAATTAATACTTGGTGATAACTCCTGGTAATCGGCATCTTCCTGCCAGACAAAATCACTCGTTGCCTTACCTAGTTTTTTTATCATCACTTCTTTCAGTGCCGGATGTATGAATAGTGTATCGTGTCTGTTTTCATTGAAGATGTATACCGGTATGTTGGGAATGAGCAGGCTGTCTGTATGAAACGTGCGCAAAAAATATTGGATGCTGTCTTTACACAAATTGTCTTTGCATACGGTGTTGAAATACGTTTTGCCGATCCATTCCAGTGGTTGAGGAATGTCCTGTGAATCGGGTAATGCAATTTCGTATTGAGGAGGATAGGTGATGCTGATCGTATACATGAAAGGTTCACCCAGCGCTACCGAATCTTTATTGATATAGGCTTTGACATCGATCTCAGCGAATTGTGCCTGAGCGAGTAAAGAAAGTAAAAGTAAGGTAAGTGTAAGAAAAACTTTTTTATAATCGTGCATACGAAGTTTCTCTTGGAGTAAATAATTCTACCAATTTTGAAAAATAATCTTCTCCATTGGTGATCAACACATAACGAGATTGGTACCTCTTGCAAACACTTTCAATCTGTTTACTATTAGAGAGAAATTTTTCCTGCAAATGTTCGCGGTATTTTTTTGAAGAAGAATTGATCCAGATGGTTTTGTTGCTTTCCTTATCGATCAAAGGAATGATGCCCATCTTGGGGATTCTGATTTCTGTTGGATCTGAAACCTGGATGACAACCAGGTCATGTTTTTGTGCCAACGGTGAGAGTAAATTTTCAGACCACTTTCCTTTGAAGTCGGAAAGGATGATCACGACACTCTTGCGTTGAATGACCGATAGCGCATAACGAAACATGGCGTCGATATCTGTCAGTGAAGAGCGTCGAACCAAATGAAAGAAACGATGCAACAAATAGTAACCATGTTTGATGCCGCGATCAGGTTTGATGAATAATTCTTTTTGATCGGAGAACGCGATGATGCCGATGTTGCTGCGTTGTTCCACGGCTGAAAGCGTAATGATGCCGCAAAGTTCTTTGAGGATGTCGTATTTTATTTTTTCTCCTACGCCTAAATCATGTGAACTGCTGATGTCGGCAATGATGATCACATCCTGTTCTTTTTCTTCCTGGTAAGTGCGGATATAAGTACCGTGTCCTTTGGCGGTTACTTTCCAATCGATGTTGCGCACGTCATCTCCATACTGGTAATCGCGTATGTCCGAAAACTCAATCCCTGAACCCTTGAAAATGGAATTGAATTTTCCATGGGTGCGTGACTCAATCGTTTTCCGAATGCGTATCTCGATCTTTTTTAGTTTGGCTATGATTTCTTTCATCCGAAAGGAATTCTGTAATCTTTAAAAATAATCAATTTTTAGGATTAAATTTGGATATGAAATCTGTTTCCTTCATTCTTTTGACAGTTTTGTGCCTAGTGGCTTGTATGGGCACAGACAATTCTCGTCCGGACAGCGTGATCCCTATGGATAAAATGGCCTCCATCCTTGCTGACATTCACTTGACAGAAGGTATTATAGCGACGAAGGAATTTCCTAAAGATACTTCTCTATTATTGTTTAGTGAATTGGAAAATCAATTGCTGGAAAAAAGGGGGGTCACGAAAGAACAGTTTAAAGAAAGTTACGATTGGTATACCGGTCATGTAGAAGTATACAAAGAATTGTATACACATGTTGTCGATACGTTGAATGTGAGGACGAATAATAGTGATACGACAGCCAGTAGTAAATAGTTTTACTGCCTTACCCCTAAATCCCCTGAAGGGGACTTTCAAATAATCACGTCTCGTTAAATGTATACTGGCATGAGAAAGAGAAACAGAAAGAGAGCGAATAATTTCATCCGCTCTCTTTCTGTTTCTTCGTTCTAAGCAAGTCCCCTTCAGGGGATTTAGGGGCAAGACAGATGGTATTATTTTTTCAAACTATCCACCACTACACTATCTCTGACAGGCTTGACTGTCGCATCTTCCGGAGACTGTTCATCAAAGATGAGCATCAGACAAATGATTCCAATAAGAATGATGAATCCAAGGAACAACGGTTTTTTGTACAGTGGTTTGGTCGCCAGTTTGTAGTTGTTGAGGTCTTGTTGTTGCTGGAGTATTTTATTAAAATCCATCTTGCTTCTGATGTGTTCATCAGAAGGTTCGTCAGACTTTTTTTTGAATTGATACTTAGCCATTAGCGTTTACGTATTAATATGATTTTGCGAAGCCGTTCAATGATGCGGTATGTTTTTACCTTCGCATTGTTTTCCGTAACCTGTCGGATGTCTGCGATTTCTTTGAATGAACGTCCTTCAAAAAAACGTAATTCAATGTACACCATTTCTTCTTCAGTCAATTCCTCCAGGCTTTGCAACAGTTGTTGTTCCCGTTCTGCTAGAAGCTCCAACTCTTCTTCTTCGTTGATGTCGTGACTCAGCGATAACAGTGTCTCACTGGAAAAACTGACTACTCGTTCTTTTTTAGATTGGCGGTAATGGCTTTGTATTTCGTTGAGTGCAATCTGGTAGAGCCAGGCAGAGAAAGGAACGCCTTTGTAGGAATACCGGTGTAAATTATACAAGGCTTTGCTAAATACCAAAGCGGTGAGGTCGGCGGCCAAATCTTCTTCCTGCAGTCGCCGCAATACGAAAAGAAAGATGGGTTTGAAATGTTTATTATACAATGGGGCAAACAACGCAGGGTCTTTCTGGGCCTTCTGTACAAGGCCCCATTCCGCTTCTATTTCCGATATGGTCTGATGTTTTGTTTCCACTTCTTACAAACCCATAATACGGTCTAGCTGAAAAGATACAGGTCTTGATCGTATATTTTCGAAAAAAAAGTGAAATTTTAGCTTAAATATGGCTCGGCCGCCATGGAATGGAAAATCCTTGTTATTTTTATATAGATGCTAGATCAGGAAGTAGTCGTACACAACGTGTTGGAAGATAAGATTGGTTTTACTCAAGTAAAAGAATGGGTAAAATCTTATTGCTTATGCAAAGCAGGAGAACGCAAAACAGAACAACTTAAATTTCTTACCAAGAAAGAAGATATCATGAGTTTGTTGTCTCAGACACATGAACTCAAAGGGATTTTAGAAAACGAGGAAGCTTTTCCAAGACACGATTACATCGATGTGGAATTGTTTCTCAACAAGCTTCGCTTATCCGGTGCTTTCCTGGAGAGCAAAGAGTTTCATGACTTGCGCGCTTTTTTAAGAACCATCTCACGCATCAAACAATTCATAGAAGTAAGGGAACAAGAGGAAGTCGCTTCGCTGAAATTATTGATGGAGAAAGTGTTCATTGATTTCAGATTGATTCGTGACATCGATAAGATCATTACGACAGAAGGCAATGTGCGAGACGATGCATCTTTTGAATTGTACGAGATCAGAAAAGAATTGCAGGAAGAATCGATTCGTTTGCGCAAAGAAACAGATCGCTTGCTGAGAGCTTTTATCCGTGAAGGATACACCGATGCGGAATTATTGCCGACCATTCGTAACGGAAGAACAGTCCTACCTGTATACGCGGAACACAAACGCCAGATCAGAGGTTTTATTCACGATGAATCAGCTACGGGACAAACCGCTTTCATCGAACCCGCACAGATCCTGGAGTATAACAACAACATCAAAGACCTGGAACACAAAGAGGCGAGAGAAGTCGTGCGCATACTCACGGCCTTATCTGATCAGATGCGTGAGCATTTACCAGCTTTATTGCAAGCGTATGATTTTTTAGGCGACATCGATTTGATTCGCGCGAAAGCACGATGGGCGTTGGCTTGTCAGGCGATCAAACCCAATGTGCTGGATCATCCGGTCATGGAATGGAAACAAGCGCGTCATCCTTTATTGGAGCGAGCGTTGAAAGAACAAGATAAACCATTGGTGCCGATTGATTTTTATTTATCGGCACAAGACAGAATATTAATTTTATCAGGACCCAATGCAGGTGGTAAATCCATTTGCTTGAAGACTGCCGGACTGCTGCAGTATTGCCTGCAGACAGGATTGTTGGTGCCGGTCAATAATGGAAGTAAGTTCGGTTTGTTTAATCGCATTTTATTGGACATCGGTGATCAGCAATCATTGGAAAATGATTTGAGTACGTATAGTTCTCACTTGAAAAATCTGAAACGATTCATTGAAGTGGCCGATGAAAAAAGTCTGGTGTTGATCGATGAATTTGGAGGAGGAACGGAACCTCGCTCAGGAAGCGCGATAGCGGAGTCAGTGTTGAAAGTATTGAACAAGAAAAAAGTATTCGGTGTCATCACTACACACTTTGATAACCTTAAGAAATTAGGATCTGAAGAAAAAGGATTCATCAACGGAGCCATGTTGTTCAACCTGGATACACTCAGTCCTTTGTTTCAATTGGAATGGGGAAAACCGGGAAGTTCATTTGCGTTGGAGATTGCACAAAATATTGGTTTGCCTTCGTATGTGTTGGACGAAGCGAGAACCTTGCTGGGAGAGGGTTGGCAGCAATACGATAAATTATTGAGAGACCTGGAAAAGCAACATTCGGAAGTGCGTTCACGCAAAGCCATGCTGACACAGCTGAACAAACAATCGGATGCGTTGAAAAAAGATTTGCAAACACGTTTGTCTGAACTGGATCTCAAACGTCGCATGGTGTTGAACGAAGCGAAAGAAAAAGCAAAAGGAATTTTATCAAATGCATCGGGTGTGTTGAACGAATTGCAGTTGATCAAAAACAGCAATCAACCGGTCGATAAAGAAAGTCTGAAGACCACGAAATCCGCTATATCCAGTCAACTGACAGAATTGGTGCCGGAAGAAATTGTTTCACCACAGCAACCGTTGATTCCCGAAAAAGGTCCGGTGGAAATCGGTTCTTATGTGAAGTTCAAAGACCAAGAAGCTTATGGGAAAGTAGTCGCGATCAAAGGCAAGGACACGGAACTATTGATCGGTGATTTGAAATCGGTGGTGAAGACAGAGCGCCTGATGAAGATCAGCAAGAAAGATTACGAACGTCAGGTCGGAAAAGAAACAGGGCGGACACTACATTCGGGAGCATCCTCTGTGATGATGGAACGTACGCAAACCTTCAATCCTAAACTGGATTTAAGAGGGATGCGAGGGGAAGAAGCCATGTCTCTTTTCACGCATTGGATAGATGATGCCTTGTTGTTGGGGTTTAGAGAAATAGTAGTAGTGCATGGCAAAGGAAACGGTATTTTAAGAACCTTAATCCGTGAGTACCTGGCGGGTATTAAGCAGGTAAAAGGCGTGGAAGACGATCATGCCGATCGAGGTGGGGCAGGAGCGACGGTCATTCAGTTTTAGTGAAATAATTCGTTCTATACTACTCGACGTTGCGTGAGGGATAGTCCCGAGGCCTCGGGAGAAAGCCCGCAGCGAGTTATCAGGTAAGGTTATGCGATAAGAATGACCGAGCGTCCCGAGGCTTCGGGATGCAGTGGATAGCCCGGCCCGCAGGGACACGCCCTAAAAGAGCTGGCCTGATTTAAATCACTAAAAATGAAGGCTCTTAATTTCAATAAAAGCTTACATTCTTATTTCTTGTAGACAACCCCAATTTAATTTGATAATTCGGTTTAAACACCTATCTTAATATTCTATGGCAAATCAAGTGGATCAGGAAGAAGCTTCGTTTTGGGATGAAGCGTTTCCGTTTCTGGAAACGTTGACCAGAAAAGAATGCAAGTTTTTACTCATTGGTAACATCGCCTGCAAATACCATGGCCTGCGTACCGAGTTGAGCGAAGTAGACTTATTGGTGTCAAGCGATGCAGACGATATGATGTTGTTGTTCGAAACGCTACACGAATTAGGCTGGACAAGCAAAGACAGAGCGATAAAAAAATCAGATGATTTTTATTTAAGTATTCCGGTACAAGACGGTTGCATCGACATCATCAGTCAAACACCAGGATTACATTTCCCAGAAGTATATGAGAGAGCGGTAAATGTGAAGTTCGGCAAGCTTTTCTTAAAGGTGCTTCACCGCGATGACCTCATCCGCAACAAATCACTATTAGACGATCCGCGCCATTTAGACGAAGCCATTGAATTGTCGATGTTGTCGACGTTTGATGTGTAATAGAGAAGTGGTCAGTTGACAGTGATCAGTAAAGAAAGTAAGTTGATAAAAAGAAACCCGTTGCATATTATGCAACGGGTTTCTTTTTATATCAATGAATTTATACGCAAATCGCTACCAGCGAAATTTGTCCCGTCAGGGACAACCTATCTGTAGAAAAGATTTTTATTAAGGTTCAAAGTCCCGTAGGGACGGTGTCAGTAGGATGTTTATTGTATCGTGCGTGTAGTGTTCAACGTGTTGTTATGTCGTCCCTAAAGGGACTTGCCCATCGGTTTGTTTTTTTGTTACCGATATTTGGTCCCGCTGGGACCAGTGCGGAAAGTTCTCCAAGGCCTGTCAGGGGACAGGCCTTGGATGCGAGGTAGTTTTTATTTTAGAAAATCAGAAATATGAATGTGTTGGGTGCAGCTTTCAATTTCGTCTTTCTGGTTGGAGGCGATGATGAATGTGCGTTTGCCTAAAAGTACGTGTAGATTTTTTTGATACCATTCCTTCCCTTGCTCATCCAGGTGCGAGGTGGGCTCATCCAATAAGGTGAGAGGAACGTTGCTGAAGAAAGCTAATCCTAATTTCAAGCGTTGCTTCATGCCGGAAGAAAAAGAACGAAGCTCTTTGTGTTTGGCTTTCGGAAGCAAAAGCAATTCCGGCAATTGGTCGATGTGTAAAGCTGGAAGAAGCGGTTTGAGTTTGAAATAAAAAGTCAACATTTCCTGTAAGGTATATTCTTCCATCAACTCTATGTAAGGAGCAGCGAAAGACAAATGCTGGTAATGGTTTTCGGTAGGAATGAGTTGGTCGTTTACGGTAAGCTGTACGTGCCCGTTGGTAGGGAGTTGCAGGCCGGCAATGATTTTGAGTAGAGTAGATTTCCCCGATCCGTTATGGCCTGTAATGGCGGTAGCGGAATACGCGGGAAGTTCAGCAGAGAGCTGTTGAAAAAGCAATTCCCTGTTAAAGGTTTTGCTTAGGTTAGATATGACAAGACCAGCTTGCATAAAGGAAAGGGTGTCCTTAGACACCGCTTCCTTTCATGATGCCTCGGTCAGAGCTACGGATGAAGTTTAATATTTCATCGCGTTCTTTGGAAGGAGGAAAATCGATTTCCAATATCTCTACCGCTTTGGTGGTGTTGTGTCCTTTGATGTAGAGTACTCGGTAAATATCTTGAATAGAATTGATCTGATCGTTGGTGAATCCTCTTCTTCTTAAACCGATGGAGTTGATGCCACAATAGCGAAGTGGATCGCGTGCTGCTTTGGAGAATGGAGGTACATCTTTACCAATCAGTGAACCGCCGGCAATGATGACATGAGAACCTATTCTTACAAACTGATGCACCACACTTGCTCCTCCTACGATTGCATAGTCTTCTACCTGCACGTGTCCTGCTAATTGTACAGCGTTTACTAAAATGACATTGTCACCGATCACACAATCGTGTGCGATGTGTACGTAAGCCATGATGAGGCAATTTTTCCCAACAACTGTAGTATGTTTATCTGTTGTGCCGCGACTGACTGTCACGTATTCTCTGATGACTGTGTTATCACCAATGACAGCAGTAGTTTCTTCTCCTTTAAACTTTAGATCTTGTGGTACGCCAGATATAACGGCACCTGGGAAAATTTTACAGTTCTTACCGATGCGCGCACCTTCCATGATTGTTACATGAGAGCCGATCCAAGTACCTTCGCCGATCTCTACATTTTTATGGATCATGGCGAATGGTTCAATGACAACATTGTCGGCAATTTTTGCCTGCGGGTGGATGTATGCTAAAGGCTGATTCATTGTCAAATTTTTTTCTAACAAGGTTATTTGTCTTTTCTAACAATACTGGCGGTCAAATTTGCTTCACATACCAAGTGGCCTGCCACAAATGCTTGTCCGTACATTTTTATAATTCCTCTTTTGATCGGTTCTTTGATTTCGCACTTGAAGATCAATGTATCTCCAGGTACGACCATCTTACGGAACTTCGCGTTGTCTATGCTTAGAAAATAAGTCCAGTAGTTTTCCGGATCAGGTACCGTGTTCATCGCCAACACACCGCCGCTCTGTGCCATCGCTTCGATCTGCAAGACACCAGGCATGACAGGATTACCAGGGAAGTGACCTTGAAAAAACGGTTCGTTGATCGTTACGTTTTTCACACCGACTACCGTGTTTTCATCCAGGTGAATGATTTTATCTACTAACTTAAAAGGATAAGCATGTGGGAGTGCTTTGTAGATCTTTGTTACATCCATTACTGGAGGCAAAGAAGGATCATACTTCGGCATTTGATTTTTAGACGCGTCCAGCATGACACGCTTTAATTTTTTTGCGAAGGCTACATTCGATGCATGACCGGGTCTTGCTGCAAGGATCTGTGCTTTCAGAGGTCTGCCTACTAGTGCAAGGTCTCCGACTACATCCAGCAGTTTGTGACGTGCGGGTTCGTTTGGATAACGCAATTCCAGGTTGTTGAGTATGCCTTCTTTCTTTACTTCAATTTTTGTTTTGTTGAACAAACCAGCGAGGTAATCCAATTCATCGTCTTTCACGACGCGGTCCACAATGACGATGGCATTGTTCAGGTCACCGCCTTTGATGAGGTTGGCTTTGAACAACATTTCCAATTCATGCAGGAAACAAAATGTTCTGCAGGAAGAAATTTCTTTGGTAAACTGACTGATGTTATTGAGTGTAGCGTATTGACTTCCCAACACCGGTGAATTATAATCCACCATGACTGTTACCCTGTAATCATCCAGTGGCAAGGCCGCCAGCTCTATATTCTTTTCTGAGTCGGTATAAAAAATGCCGTGAGGTACTTCGAAGAAATTACGCAAAGCATTTTGTTCTTCTAGTCCCACTTTATCCAGCACGTCAATGAAAGGTTTTGAACTTCCATCCATGATGGGAATTTCAGGACCGTCCAATTCAATCAGTACGTTATCGATTTGCAAACCCAATAAGGCTGCAAGGCTATGTTCTACAGTATTTACACGAGCACCATGTTTTTCGAGTGTCGTTCCTCTTGAGGTATCTACTACCAGATCAACGTCTGCTTCGATGATGGGATGACCTTCTACATCGATGCGTTGAAATTTAATGCCGTGATTGATAGGGGCAGGTTTGAAGGTCATGTTTACCATTGTACCGGTGTGTAATCCAACTCCTGAAATGGTAACTGCTTGCCTGATGGTGTGTTGTTTTGTATACATTCTTCTGCTGCCGCCTCTATTTAACTTCGCTTGATAAACTGATTATTTTTTCTTCCAACTCTTCTATGGTGCGCATAAGCTGAGGGAGTTTTCTGAAAACGGTATATGATTTTAAATAACTTCTGGCATCGAATGCCGGACTTCCAAATAATTTTGCGCCTTCGGTTGTTACAGAAGACATGATGCCCGATTGCGCGGCGATCGATGTTCTGTCTGCTAGTTTGATGTGTCCCGAGAAACCTACCTGGCCACCGATCATGCATTGTTTACCAACCTCTGTAGAGCCCGATACACCTGCCTGAGAAGCGATCACTGTATTTTGTCCGATCTTTACGTTGTGTGCAATCTGAACCAGGTTATCTAATTTCACGCCGTCTTCGATCACCGTCGATCCCATGGTGGCGCGATCTATTACGGTATTGGCACCGATGTCGACATGGTTGCCCAGGATAACGTTACCTACCTGTGGAATGCTTTTATAAGAACCGTCCGGTTGTGGAGCGAATCCAAAACCATCGCTTCCAATCACTGCACCTGCTTGTATGGTGACATGATTTCCAATGACTGTGTCTGCACAAATCTTTACACCGGCATAAATAATGACATTATTTCCAATGCTTACATTGTCTCCGATCGTAGCATGAGGAAATATCTTCACGTTAGTACCAAGAGTACAATTGTTTCCAATATAAGAGAAGGCCGCTCTGTAGTGGTTATCACCGATGGTAGAGTTCTTGCCGATGTAGCAAGGATCTTCAACACCCTGGCGGCTCCAAAGCATGGTCTTATGGTATTGTTCGAGGAGAGCAGTGAAGCAGGTGTAAGGATCTTCAACAAATATTAGAGCAGCCTTCACTTCACTTTTAGGAATGAAATCATTTTTCACAATCACTGCACCTGCACGCGTTGTGTAGATATAGTTTTCGTATTTTGGATTAGATAGAAACGCCAAACTGTTCGAATCACCTTCCTGGATTTTTGCCAGTTTGCTGATTTTTATAGAAGCGTCGCCTTGTATTTTGCCCCCAATGACCTGGGCTATTTGTTCAACTGTAAACTCCATTCAACTGTTTTTTGACCTGAATTTAAAGATGATTTTGTGTTCTAAAGAACACAATCTTACAAAGATAAGATTTTTGGGAAGCATAAATAATGTTTTTTAACAATTTTCCCCAATGCTTTTATGTTCGGCAGGTCAGAAGCACTGACCAGATTCACCAGTTTTTTATCTTTTGTCAGGATCTTGATCTCCTTGTGTTTATTGTGGATATAGGCTTCGTTGCTTACGGTACCGGTTAGTATAAAATACTTTAAATCAGCTTCTTTTATGCCCAATGTTTTCATCGTCAACTTTTTCGCTCTGGCAGCTTCGGTCTTCGGAATGACTTTATTGGACAATTGTATGCTGAATAGTTTCCTGGTAACGATCATTTTGCACAAAGTAGACAAGACTTTATCCGGATGGTTTACCCATTGCTTAATGCTGAACCAGATGTCGTGGTCGTCAAGGTTCATGAAATGCTCCAGTCCTTTTTTCTTCGCTGAAAAATCGCTGATGCTTAGTTCTTTACTTAGAAAATAAGCCAGCGATTCAGGGCAAGGGACCTCGATTTTTTTATGCAACAAGTGGCGAACCCGTTCTATGATTTGAATGGTCATTTTTTCTGCACAAATGGTGGTTTTATGCAAGTATACTTGCCAATACATCAGGCGTCGTGCGGTCAAAAAGTTCTCCACACTGTAAATGCCTTTTTGGTCAATGACCAGTTCATCGTTGGCCACGTTGAGCATTTTAATGATGCGCTCTGCACCAATGGTGCCTTCGTGTACACCGGTAAAGAAACAATCTCTGTTGAGGTAGTCCAGACGGTCCATGTCCAGCTGGCTGGAGATGAGTTGATGGAAAAAACTTCGGGAATATTTATTCTTGAACATCTTAATCGCCAACTGCAATTTTCCACCGAATTCCTGATCCAGTTTTTCCATCACCAGTTCAGAGATGCTTTCGTGTCGCACGTTGAATAAGATGGAGTATTCCAATGCATGAGAGAAAGGACTATGTCCAATGTCGTGCAATAAGATGGCAATCTTGGCGGCTTCTGCTTCTTCCTCAGAAATGGGGATGCCTTTGCCTGCAATGCTGGATAAGGCCTGGCCCATGAGATGCATGGCGCCTAAGGCGTGATGAAATCGGGTGTGCAATGCACCGGGATACACCAGATCCGTTAGTCCCAATTGCTTGATGCGTCGCAGTCTTTGAAAATAGGGGTGTTCAATCAGATCGAAGATGAGATCACTATTGATTTCTATAAATCCGTAGACCGGATCATTTATGATTTTTTTTTTGCTCATGCGTACTAAAACTGTACTTTACATTGTTTAAGGATAAAGTTAGGATTGTTTTTCGGATTTGAACTATACGACATATGCAAAGGTACAAGATTTTATGGGCAGATGATGAGATTGAGTTGTTGAAACCACACATCATTTTTTTAGAAGCGAAGGGCGTAGACATCGTACCGGTATTGAGTGGAAAAGATGCACTGGATAAGTGCAAGTCCGAATTCTTTGATGCGGTGTTCCTCGATGAAAACATGCCAGGCATGAGCGGTCTGGAAGCATTGGCACAGATCAAAGCATACAGGCCTTCTTTGCCTGTAGTGATGATTACAAAGAGTGAAGAAGAAGCCATCATGGAGCAAGCCATTGGTTCGAAGATTTCTGACTACCTGATCAAGCCAATCAATCCCAATCAGATTTTGCTTTCTGTGAAAAAGATTTTGCAGAACAGAAGCATCATGACGGAGAAAACTAACTCCGGATACTTGCAGGATTTCAGAACGCTCAACATGCAGCTGTCGGATAACCTCAGTCATGAAGAATGGGCAGAAACCTATAAGAAGCTTGTGTTTTGGGACATGCAGATACAAGGTACAGAAGGACGTGAAATGCGTGAAGTGATGGAAACACAATGGAAAGAAGCCAACCAGTTGTTTTCTCAGTTCATCAAAAAGAATTATGAAAACTGGTTGAACGATGCCGGCAGTGACAAACCTTTATTGTCTCATCAGTTGTTGGCTACGAAAGTATTGCCATTGATCGATAAAAAAGAGCCGATCTTTTTTATTCTCATTGACAACCTGCGTTACGATCAATGGAAAATGCTGGAGCCTTTTATCACGGAAGATTTTTATGTGAATGAAGAATCGCATTATTATTCGATTCTTCCTACCACTACGGAGTTTGCCCGCAACGCGCTGTTTGCGGGGATGATGCCTTCAGAGATAGAGAAAAGATTCCCTTCCGTTTGGGAACAGGACGAAGGCAGCAGAAACCAACACGAAGAAGAATTGTTGCGCAACTTTTTGGAACGTAACAAACGTGCCATTAAGTTTTCTTATAATAAAATCATTCACCAACAGCAGGGGAAAAATTTATTGGATCAGGTAGTCGGATTGATCAAACAGAACCCATTCAATGCAGTCGTTTATAATTTCGTAGACATGTTGTCGCATGCCAGATCGGACATGGATGTATTGAAAGAACTGGCTCCCGATGAATCGGCCTATCGTTCGCTGACTTCTTCCTGGTATAATTTCTCTCCGTTGCGCGATATGTTGAAAATGCTGGCTGCTAAAGGGGTACAGGTGGTGATTACGACCGATCACGGAACGGTGAGAGTAGATAAAGCACATAAAGTAATCGGCGACCGCGAGACCAATTCCAACTTGCGTTACAAGGAAGGAAAAAATTTGAGTTACGAAGAATCCAAAGATGTATTCACCGTGAAAAAGCCCAATCGCTTTTTTCTGCCGAGTAAAACATTGAGTTCTTCTTATGTGTTTGCGATGATGAATACGTACTTCGTATATCCCAATAACTACAACCATTTTGTGAACTTATATAAAAACTCTTTTCAACATGGGGGAGTGTCGATGGAAGAAGTGATCATTCCTTATGTGCATTTGATTCCGAAGAAATGATCAGTGGATCCCGAGGTTTCGGGACAGTGATCAGTTTTAAATAGTGTTTTATCCATGGCCTGTCCCCTGACAGGCCATTTGTTTTATGCATAAACCTTCTGTGAATAACGATCGGTCTAGCCCCTAAATCCCCTGAAGGGGACTTAAGAGAAGTGTGAGTAAGGAGTATAGAGAAATCATACTCCATACTCCTTACTGTAAAGTCCCCTTCAGGGGATTTAGGGGCTAGACCGTTGGCATAACCAATAAGCATCTCTCTTTCATTGCACAAAAATAACATCGCAGCTGTTGAACATCCGCTCGAATTTGCCTAACTTAATACTTTGATACGATGCAAATGACAGGTTTAGAGGCTTCGGTGCAAAAGCATTGGGAGATCGCTTCGGTAGAAGATTTGGGTAGGGTAGTTCCTGAGTTGCTTCAGGCAGGAAAAGGCATTTCTGTCTGGTTGCTTTTCGGGCAGATGGGTGCAGGTAAAACAACGCTTGTCAGAACGTTGTGTCATTTTTGGGGAACAGTAGATAATGTTTCCAGTCCTACATTTCCAATAGTAAATGAATACCTGTTGTCTTCAGGTGACAAAATATATCATTTTGATTTGTATCGGTTAAACTCTTTAAGAGAAGCGCAGGACATAGGCATGGAAGAATACCTGGACTCTGGTTCTATTTGTCTGATCGAGTGGCCAGGCATCATCGAATCGATACTGCCTTACGAATATATCGAACTGACAATAGAAGCACAGGAAGACCAGCGAAGAATCATTTCATTGAAAAGACATGAAAACCAAAATTGAAAAGGGCATCACGGCCATGATGGCGGAGACATTGTATCCTCAGGAATCACTGATGAGGATCAAACAGAAGAACGCGCAGTTGACGATTGGTCTTCCGCAAGAGTTAGATCCCACAGAAAACAGAGTGTGTTTGACGCCGGAAGCCGTGGCGTTGCTGGTCAACAACGGACACATTGTGTCGATAGAATCAGGTGCAGGTAAGCGTGCTAAATTTCAAGACAGAGATTATAATGAAGCAGGCGCGAGAATTGTTTACTCTCACCAGGAAGTCTTTGAAAGTAATATTGTATTGAAAGTAAATCCTCCGGATGAGAACGAAATACAATACATGAAAAGTGGACAAACGCTGATCTCCGCGCTGCAAATGGCTCAGCTCAATTCAGGTTACCTGGATATCATCAACAAGAAACGAATCAATGCCATCGCGTTCGAATTTCTGGAAGATCGTGAAGGCAGTAAGCCTGTCGTAAAAGCGATGAGTGAAATTGCCGGAAGCACAGCGATGTTGATTGCCGCCGAATACCTGAGCAGTTACAACGGCATGGGGGTGATATTGGGTGGAGTGACTGGAGTACCGCCAACGCAGGTCGTGATCCTGGGTGCGGGTACTGTGGCAGAATATACTGCTCGTACGGCTATTGGTTTGGGTGCAGAAGTGAAAGTCTTTGATCAGCATCTTTATCGCTTGCGCAGGTTGAAAGAACATTTGGGCATGCAATTGTATACGTCCACCATTAATACTGTTTCCCTAAGAAAAGAATTGATTGAAGCAGACGTAGTCATTGGCTCGTTGAGACCAGAAGACGGAGCCTGCATCATCACGGAGGAAATGGTAGCAGAGATGAAACCCAATTCTGTGATCATCGACGTGAGCATTGATCAGGGCGGGTGCTTTGAAACCTCTACACTTACTTCGCACGACAATCCTGTATATAGAAAGTATGATGTCATTCACTACTGCGTACCAAACATCCCTTCCAGAGTAGCCCGCACAGCCAGTACGGCATTGAGCAATATCTTCACTCCGGTGTTGTTGAAAATAGCAGATGTAGGCGGAGTAGAGGAAATGATTTATGCGAAAAAAGGTTTCAAGAACGGAGTCTATTCTTACAAAGGTTGTCTGACGAATATTTTGCTGAGTAAACGATTCAATATACCTTACAAGGATATTCATTTACTGCTCGCTTCTCAATTCTAAAAGAACAGCATTCTGGCAAACAGTTCCTCTTCATTTTTCGTACTATTAGGGATCCATTAACATTGTTCAGCTTTGAGTTGTTTTTATAGGTATATACTGCTAGTGTTTTTTGCATTCGGGCTTATGAATGCACGGGCTTCCGATGTTCTTATCCTGAACGACGACAGACAAGAATACATCATTGCCGGCAAAACGGTAGATGTGTTCAAGGACAGTACACAAAAAATGACTTTCGAGCAGATTGTTCTGCAGTACCAAAAAATACCTTCTTCTTTTTCCATTAAAGGCGAGCAAGTCAGCGATCCACGTGCCGCTTACTGGATGCGTTTTAAAATAAAAGATTTATCGTCGGGCAAATACAATTGGATCCTGGAACTTTACGACAACAGATTGGACGATGTGGTGTTGTACTTGCCAATGAAAGATGGTTCGTATAAAATCATCGAAGCGGGTGACCGTCTAAAATTTAAAGACAAAGATTTTCAGCACATCAATTTTGTGTTTTCCCTTAATGGCATACCTTCCTTGGAAAATGTGGTATACATGAGGCTGCATTCCAAACATGAAATTTACATTTATGGTTTAGTAAGAAGTGTAGAACGTTTTGTAGCGTATACCACGCATGAATATTTTTGGGTCGCCATCTTCTACGGTGTTTTGCTGGCATTGGCCGTCTACAATTTGCTGATGTTGCTTTCTGTTCGTGACCGTGATAATTCTTATATCTATTATATTTTATATGTATTGAGCACGGCTTTCTATTCTTTGTCACGCGATGGCATGGGCTTTCAGTTCTTATGGCCCAACTGTCCGGTGGTGAATACCTTTGCCGAACCTTTGGGTTTATATTGTATCGCTATTACCTTGCTGTTGTATGCCAGAGAATTTTTAAATACAAAAAACAACAATCCATGGTTGGATAAACTGATCCGCGTGACGGTCGTGATGCGTACGTTGATTTTCATTGTGGGCCTGATGGTATCCAGTCAGTTTACCCGAAACATCTACATGGATTTCCCTTTGATGCTATTGGCCTACATTGCTGGATTTGTGAGTTATAGAGGTGGTTACAAAGCCTCGCGTTACTACATCATAGGCTTTACTTTTTTATTGGTGGGTTTTGGCATTATCGTGTTAAAAGCACTGGGTGTTGCGCTGAATGATGTCATCGCTTTTTATTCTTTCAACATGGGAGTGGTGATACAGTTTGTTGTATTGTCTATCGCTTTAGGTGATCGCGTACGATTTATCATCCGACAGAAGAATGAGGTGCAGGAAAAATTAATTGAACAATTAAAAACGCAGGAAGCGTTCAAAGACTTGATCAATTTGCAACTGGAAGCCAAGGTAAGAGAACGGACGTTGGAATTAGAAGAAAAAAATAGTCAGCTGGATTCCTTTGTTTACAAGGCTTCCCACGATATAAAAGGTCCGTTGCGCTCTCTGATGGGATTGACAAAAGTAGGCATGGTTGATTTTGAAAAAGTACCGGAAGCCTCTGTATATTTTCAACACATCATGAAGACGGCCACCAAGCTGGATGTGATATTGGAAGATCTGCTCACGTTTACCAAACTTAAAACATCGCAACTGCAAAAAAATAAAATTGATGTAGAGTCTATGATGCGGGATATTCTGGATACGTTTCATCACCTGAATGGATTTGATAATTTGAAGATTTCGATGGCTATAGAAGGTGACGATCAATTCGTCACCGATGAAAAAGTATTGTATTCTATTTTACAAAATCTCACAGAGAATGCTATCAAATACCAGGATGAACGCAAAGAAATATCCTGGTTGAAAATTACGATTATATCTACCGCAAAAGAAACATCCATCGTGTTTGAAGATAATGGTGCAGGTATCAGCGAGAGTCATCTGGTGAAAATTTTTGATATGTTTTATAAGGTCAATGATAAATCCATTGGTTCTGGACTGGGATTGTATATCCTCAAACAAGCAGTACAGAAATTAAGTGGTACAGTAGATGTGCAGAGTATTCGGGGAGAAGGCTCCACCTTTACCATTAAACTCCCTAATGAAGCTTTATAAATACCTTCAATGGCTGACAGTGATTGATAGGTATATCCTTATTTTTCGTCTATAAATAAGACCTCTTCTTCTATTGTACTTTTAATCAAAGCGAGGAATGAGCATTTTTGTATATTACACTAATATATACCGCTAGGCATGCTCAATACATCTAAGTACTGGAGAAAATCAGAAGTGCTGTTGCACCTTATTATATGGGCGATCTTCTTTTTGTTTCCTTTCTTGCTTTCTAACGGAGAACTGGAACCGATGAGTTTCAATTTTATTTTTGGAGTGGCGTTGCTTCCTTTGATGTTGTATGCGATTGTCTTTTACTTTAATTATTATTTTCTGATTGACCGTTGTTGGTTTCCCAGATACTTCGCTACGTTCACTGTCATGAATGCGTTGCTTTTCGTTGCAGGTATTTTAGTGATCGACTATTTCAGAGACCAGCTCATTGTAGATCGTCAGCCACATTATAGGCTCGCTTCTTTTTCCAATAAGGCCATCATGAATTACTCACGCATTTTAATTTCCTATGTGTTGACCATTGGTGCAAGTGTATCCATAAAGCTGACCAAAAACTGGCTGGCATTTGAGGGGAAGAAAAAGCAATTGGAAAACGAACAATTGAAATCTGAATTGAGTGGGTTGAAGTACCAGTTGCAACCGCACTTCTTTTTTAATACGCTCAATAATATTTATTCACTGGTGGATGCTTCACCGGAACAATCAAAGGAGGCGCTGCATCAGTTGAGTAAGATGATGCGCTACTTATTGTATGAAACAGAAGGAGAAACGACTTCGCTTTCTAAAGAATTAAATTTTACCATCAGTTACATTGAATTGATGAAAATGAGAATTCCTAAACATGTCAAATTGAATTATCATTTCCCTACACACTATAGAGATGTGGAAGTATTGCACTTGTTGTTTATTTCATTGGTGGAAAATGCCTTCAAACATGGTGTCAGTTCGCAGGAATCTTTTATCGATATACAATGTGAAGTATCTGATGCGCAGCTGACATTTCATGTAAAGAATTCCAATTATCCCAAGCATGAATCGGATCGTAGCGGTTCAGGAATTGGCATGGGGAATCTGAGGAAAAGAATTGAACTCCATTCTTTTTCCAATTATTCTTTCAAAACATTTGTTGACCAAGGCGTTTACCATGCCATCATAGAAGTGAAATTATGAAAAAGATAAAATGCCTGATCGTCGATGATGAACCACTTGCGCTGGACCTGATAGAGCGCTATGTGAGGCAAACACCTTTTCTGGAATTGAAGGGTCGGTGCCATAGTCCAATCGAAGCAATGACTATCATGGAAACAGAGACAGTCGATTTGCTTTTCCTGGATATACAAATGCTGGACATGACGGGTATAGAATTTTCAAGGACCCTGAAAAATGGTCCTAAAATTATTTTTACCACGGCCTTTGAAAAATATGCACTGGAAGGATTTAGAGTAGATGCATTGGATTACCTATTGAAACCATTTAGTTACGAAGAGTTTTTGAAGTCGGCCAACAAAGCCAAAGAATGGTTTGACAGAGGAGGCTTATCTAAGGGAGAAGAACCCAAGGCTTCTTATATTTTTGTAAAGTCTGAATACAAACTGATTCGGGTAGACTTGTCAGACATCATGTATATAGAGGGATTGAAAGATTATGTCAAAATATATTTAGAGGAAAAGAATGCTCCGATACTTTCTTTGATGAGTATGAAAGCCATTGAAGAACAATTGCCGCCTCTTGATTTCATGCGTATTCATCGTTCGTACATTATCAATCTGAATAAAATAGAATCTGTAGAAAGAGGAAAGGTGAAGATCAAAGACGTATACATGCCTATTGCAGATAACTATAAACAGCGCTTTCAGGAATTCGTCACTAAAAGTAGTTTTTGATGTCGGCTGATTGTCAGACGATATGTTTTTTTCTTTTAAAAATTCCTTTTCGATACATAGGAATACTGCTTCTTCTCTGTGGTCATTTAGTCTACGCTCAACAACCAGTGGTGTCCGGATACCTGAAAGATAAAACAGATGGATATCCTTTGGTAGATGCTACGGTAGTGTTGTTGAATCTTCCGGACTCCTCGTTGGCTGTGCAACCTGCAACGACTGACCTGAACGGTAAATTTACTTTTTCTTATGTACCCAAAGGAAATAAAGTATTGAAGATACTGTATGTAGGCTACAAAGGTTATATCTCCGCCTTAACGTTTACGGGAGATCCCATAGACTTTGGAATCATCGGCATGACGTCCAACACAGCGGAAGATCAGGTGATCGTAACGGTCATACGAGCAGTAACACAAAATGGAGATACCACACAATTCAGTGCCGATGCTTTCAAGGTGAATCCCGATGCGACAGCCGAAGACCTCATCAGCAAACTACCAGGTGTCACTTCGCAGAATGGAACGGTGCAAGCACAGGGAGAAACGGTAGGAAAAGTATTGGTAGATGGCAAACCTTTTTTTGGTGATGATCCTGCGACTGTATTAAAAAATTTACCGGCAGAAGTGATTGATAAAATACAGGTGTTTGATCAACTCAGCGACCAGTCACAGTTCACCGGTTTCGACGATGGTAACCGAACCAAAACCATCAACATTGTCACGAAGCCAGACAAGCGCGATGGGAATTTTGGAAAAGTATATGCCGGGTATGGATACAATGATGTGTACAGAGCAGGAGGGAACCTTAATTTTTTTAAGGGCAATCGGCGTATCAGTATCCTGGGTCAAAGCAATAATATCAACGAGCAAAATTTTTCGGCAGATGATTTATTGGGAGTAAGCAGTTCTTCTTCTTCCAACAGCAGAGGTAGCGGTAGCGGAGGAAGTGCTAGTGGCGGCAATACCGGCGGGACATTGGGAAGACCTGGTGGCTCGAACGATAATTTTTTAGTCAATACTCAGGGAGGAGTTTCTAAAACGAATGCCGTTGGACTCAACTATTCTGATAAGTGGGGAAAGAAATGGGATGTTTCCAGCAGCTACTTTTTTAACCGCAGCAATAATGTCGCAGAACAAAGTATTTATAGAAGGTATGTATTGACAACGGAATCGGCGCAAACATACAACGAACATACCATTACCAATACCATCAATACCAATCACCGTTTCAATGCACGACTGGAGTATAAAATAGATTCGATGAATTCTTTTTTAATTACGCCTAAGTTTGCGTATCAGCAAAATAACAGTGATCGTTCGTTGTTTGGCTTTACGGACCGTGGGAACTCAGAAGTGAACAGTACGATGAATGGTTCAGGTTCCAATCAATATGCCATCAATACATCCAATGTGATTTTGTTTCGCCACAAGTTCAATAAAAAAGGAAGAACATTTTCCATCAACCTCAATACAGGATACAATAAGACTTCGGGTAAAAATAATTTCCTGGCTCAAAACAATTATTTTACCAATACCGCTTTATCGGATACGCTGGATCAGCACTCGAATGTGCTGAAGAATGGATACAGTATAGATTCCAAGGTGTCTTATACGGAACCACTGAGTGAAAATAGCATCCTGGAATTTATGTATGACCTTGATTATACGAAGAGCGCCAGTGATAAACGGACGTATAATTTTGTGCCTGCAGCAAATGATTATGCACAACAGGATACATCGCTTTCCAATGTGTTCAAAAGTATTTATGTGACACATCAGGGAGGACTCGGTTACCGCTATCAAACCAAGAAGTATCAATTTGGTGCGAACATGACGTATCAATATGCAGAACTAGACAATGTACAACAGTTTCCCCGAGACAATACGCTGACCAGAACGTTTAGTAATGTATTACCTTCCGCGCGTGCGCGCATTAATTTTAGCAAGACAAAAAATATGCGGATCGATTACCGCACGCAAACCACAGCACCCAGTGTGGATCAATTGCAGAATGTCATCAACAACAGCAATCCCTTGCAGCTTAGTACGGGTAATCCTGGATTGAAACAACAGTATCAACATACGTTAACGATGCGTTATTCAGCCACCAATTCTGAAAAAGCGTCTAACTTTTTTGTCTTGTTAAGTGGTGCATATACGGAAGCCTATGTTGCCAATAGCACGTACATTGCCAACACAGATACAACGATCGATGGTGTGGCTCTGACGAGAGGCGCTCAATTGAGTACCAAGCAAAATGTAGATGGATATATTTCTGCCAGGTCCTTTGCTTCCTACGGAAGACCGATGGCATGGATCAAATCGAATGTCAATGTGAATGTTTCGGCTACCTTTACCCGAACTCCCGGTTTGATTAATGGCAACGTGAACAATGCTAATTCACCATCCTTTGGTGGCGGTCTGGTGTTAAGCAGTAACATCAGTCAGGCGATTGATTTTACTTTGTCTACAAATTCCAGTTACAACTTTGTAAAGAATACACTGAATACCAAATCAGATGCAGAATACTTCAGTCAGAATTCAAAAGCAAAATTGAACATCATACTACTCAAACACCTTGTGTTGAATACAGATATCACGCATCAATACAACGCTGGTCTGTCGGCTGGTTTCAATCAAAACTACTTGCTATGGAATGCAGCACTGGGCTATAAGTTTTTAAAAAATAATGTTGGTGAATTTCGCCTCACGATTTTTGACATACTCAATCAAAATAAAAGTGTGAGCAGAACTTTTACAGATATTTACAACCAGGATACACGTATCAACGTGTTGACGCAGTATTACATGCTGACGTTTACCTATAACTTCAGAAACTATAAAAAGAAACCTGATAAAGTGGACAGTAGTCAGTGATCAAAAAAGGGACGAGCAAGGAGGTACAAGGGACGATAATATAAACGATTTATTTTCGTTCTTGCTCGCTCCTCATACCTTATAATTATTTTCTCTTGATCATCTTCTTAAAATACTTCCCAATCGTATCAATACGTTTCAGGTTCTCTTCAATGAGATCGTCTATAGAACCGTCCATGCGCTTGCGTTCCAATTCTGTTTCGTTGTATTGTTTGGGATAAAGAATCAACACATTGTTTGGTCTGAAGTACTGTACGAGCTGTTTGAAAAGTTTATCCATCGTCTTGTTGTAAGACAGCGTGTTTTTTCTGGCAGTGATCACGACTAATAAATCATCGGAAGCCAGGCTTTTTGAAATGATGAGGAAGTCACTCCAGCTCTCCATCAATTCATAGGATACAGGGAGGTTGTGTCCACTGTTCTCCAATACTTTTTTTACTCTGGTACAAGAAACCTTATTGGTGTAAAAAATCATGGTAGCATTCAATTCCTTACTCAATACCTGCAAACGTTGCAGGTATTTAATAAACCCGATTTCGTATTCTGATTTTGGAGGAATGGCTACAATTATTTTTTTAATCGTGTTGATCGGTTGAGCGGCTTTGTATACAAAAATAGTATCATCTGTTTTCGCTGCCACCTGGTCGATGATGTCATTGAATTTAGCGCTGGTAAAACCTTTCGTCGGATTGACACTGAGAAAAATATCAGAGATGTTATTTTCTTTTACCGAATGGATGATGCCATTTGGGATATTGGCATCATAACGCGAGATCGCCGTCATCTCCAGGTTGATAGCTGCGGCTGCTTTTTGTGTGAGCTCCAATAATTTCAAACCCGTTTTTTCATTGTCTTCTTCTTCTGTACGGATGTTGAGTACGAAAAATTCACTGGGATTTTTTTTTGTATTCAGTAAAGCGGAGAAAGCCACCACACCTTGTATCGTGTCTTCATCCGCTACAGGAATAAGGAAGCGGTTGATAATTTTATGTTCATCTGTTTTAGGCTCTTCTTCTTTTTCCGCATCGGCAATTTTTCGTGCTGCTCGTGTTACCACAAAAGAACTGACGGTGCAGGTAATGAGGATCATGACAATGCTTCCGTTCAATACATTTTCATTGAGCAAACGTATGGGTTCACCGCTAGCAGTCGTACCGATGATGATGTTGTACCCTACCAACACTGCAGCCAGCGTAGCCGCTGCGTGGGCCGAACTCAAACCAAACATCATGTAAAATTCATCTTTCGTAAAACGAAAAGACATCTTTGCCAGATAGGTGGCAATGAATTTTGATAAAATGGCAACGACGGACATGATACCAGCAATAAGGAGTGCTTCTTTGCCGGCAGTGAAAATTTTAAAATCAACCAGCATGCCTACACCGATCAGAAAGAATGGAATGAACAGGGCATTGCCTACAAATTCAATTCTGTTCATTAATGCCGATGTGTGTGGAATCAATTTGTTTAAGGCCAGTCCTGCAAGGAAAGCACCGATGATGGGCTCTACACCGGCAAGTTCAGCCAGGAAACCGGAGAAGAATACCACACCCAATACAAAAATATATTCAGACACAGAATCTTGTTGTTGTCTGAAAAACCAACGTGCTCCAATGGGAATGAGAACCAATATAATAAAGGCAAAGATGCTGAGTGAAACACCGAGTGTAATCCAAAATTCCTGACCGACTCCTTCTTTTACAATACCTACTACAATTGCCAATACCAATAAAGTCAATGTATCCGTAATCATGGTACCGCCCACTGCAATGTTCACGGCTCTGTTTTTGATCACACCAAATTTACTGACGATGGGATAAGCGATGAGCGTATGCGACGCAAACATACTGGCGAGTAAAACGGAAGAGAGTATGGAATAATCCAATACATAATAACTCACCAGTGTACCGAGTGTCATTGGAATAGAAAAGGTAAACAATCCAAAAAGGATGCTTTTATATTTGTTCTTTTTGAAGTCAGCCATGTCGATCTCTAATCCGGCGAGAAACATGATGTAGAGCAAACCTACTGTTCCAAACAATTGTATGCTGGAATCTCGTAGCATCAATTTGACACCGTGCGGTCCAATGATGGCACCGGCCAGGATCAATCCGATGATGTGAGGAATTCTTAGTCTGCTCAGTATAATAGGTGCAAACAAAATGATGAAAAGGACCAATGAAAAAATCAGTACAGGATTTTCAAGAGGAAAAGTAAAATGTAATTTATCACTCATGATAGGAGGGACGAGTTAAAAGGTACGAGGCACGGAATAAAGCCTAGACTCAAGTTAACCTTTCCGGTGATAGCATGCAACAAAAATGAGGATAGAAGGAACGAGCTAGGAAGTACGAGGGACGATAGATGGATAAGAAGAGGGACGAGCGAGGAAGAACGAAATCTATCGTTCTTCCTCGCTCGTCCCTCTTAACTCGTTCCTGCTTTATTGTGCTTTCACAATCCGTGTGGTGCTTACATTTCCTCCCGAAATTGTTTTCAAGGTATAGATGCCGGGGTGCAGTTCGTTGCCTAGTTCCACTGTTGTGCCGTGTGCATGTCCTTCGGAACTATAAATGGGTGTACCTTTATCGTCAAACAATTGAAGGCTGATGTTGTCTGTGCCTTCTACCGTGACATGTGTGGTGGATACAAATGGATTTGGATAAGCCAATGTCTGAGCGATTGGTGCCGCGTTATCATCGCTTGTTCTTGCTGCGCCGAATACGGTTACCGCTAAGCTATATTGTTTCCACAAACCCGTAGTCGGATCTGTATAACCCACCGATACTGTACCGATACCTACCTGATTGAAGTTGAAAGAAGCCTGGTTACCATTTGTTGTCATGCTGGAGATAGGAAGTGTAGACCACCAAGAGTAACTGGCACCGGGAAGGTATTCAGCAAAGTAAGTAGATGTATGATTCGTCGTTGCAGAAGTAGGTCCGTTGATTTCTACACTAATGGCTGTTGAGAAACCAGATGTGGTATTGTTGATATCGGTAGCCGTAGTCAGGAAGTATACTTCTGTACTGTTTAAGTTCACCGCTGTAAGTGTCGCTGTCCATGTAGTGCCTGTTGCTTTGACAGCACCAAGAAACGATAAGGCATTTTGAACCAGTGTACCATTTCTTGTCGCTCTGTCGCTTAAGAAAATTTCTACGGTGTCATTCGCCACTGTACCTGTACCGGTGATCACGAAATTATTTCCTACACGTTTGGCGGATGTAATGGAAGGAGCAGTCTTTGCCGTAGCATAGATTCCTGTTCTTCCGCCGTACACATCCGCATGGTTGTATTCAATGACGTTGCGTGAAATTTTATTGTTCAACAGGTTGCCTGCATAAACACCCACTCTAAAGTTTTCATAGATCGTATTATTGACCAAGGTATTGTTTGTAGAGGTGATCAGGTAAATGCCGTTGCCGCCGTTGTTGTGAATGGTGTTGCCACTCACTAAAGCATTCGTTACACTGGTTAGAGACAACGCTCCATGTCCACTGAATCCATTAGGATCGTTGACGATGGTATTGTTTTGCACGGTCAGTGTTCCGTATTGGAAAGAAGAAGTGGTAGATTGTAGTTCAATGCTTCCTCCGCTGACGGTGTTTCCTGTTACAGCATAAGAAAGTCCGTTTTGTAAAGAGATCCCATTGAAGATCCCATTGTCGCCGGTGATTTGGTTAGACACGATGCGGAAGTAGTAGCCGTATTGTACACTGATGTCCCAACCTACATTGTTAGAGAAATTATTAGACAGTACTTGTACATCTATATTTGTTGTTCCAACAAAGGTGATCCCTGCACCTTTACTGCCGTTGATGGTGTTGTGTTGAATGAGTGCACCGCTACCGTTCTCCAGGTTGATGGCGGATCCCGGTGTATTGTTGAATGTGTTAGGGTCAGCATTACCAGGCCCTCCAATGGTATTGCCTCCTCCGCTCAGGTTGATTCCTGTACCGTTGAAGCTGTTGCCTGTAATCACATTTCCTGTACTGATACCGGCGAATGCAGATGCTCCCGTATTGGTGGTAGTGAAGACGTTTCCTCTAATGGTATTGCCACCACTACTTACCGGACGTACATCTATTCCTCCTTGGTTATTTTCGAAACTGTTGTTGAGTACCGTAATAGAACCGGTGTTCAGTACGATGCTGAATACAAAAGTTCTGAACGTGATCAACGATACACTTGAATTGGCGGAACCACTGCTAAAGGTTAATCCTGTAGTGGCAGCACCTGGGCCATTGATAACAGGAGCCAGCAAAACGGTTTTGCCATTCTGCGCTGCATCTGTTTTAAGATCCACCGGTGCTGTAAAGTTCGGCAGGGCAGTAGGCACATTGATAATGCGTTCGCTACCCGATGTGCCCGGAATGTTGATGAGGATGGTACTGAATGAAACGTTGGCGTTTGCATCGTTGATCGCCTGACGCAAAGATCCTGCACCGCTGTCATTGGTGTTGGTGACGTTGATGGTTTCTGCAAACGAATGAGCAGACAATCCTGTTGCTATGAGAGCAACTAAAAGGGAGCGTGTAAATTTAAACATAGTTGTATGGGTTTGGTTGAAAAAGATAATTACGCCTGGAAAGAAATTGTAAAAATGCTCGTACTGCTCCTGGAAATCGTACCACTGTTTGAACTGTAGTATGATCTCTCCCCGATAAAACGAATATAGAGGAGCGAATGAATTAGACCTAGAAGTTTTGAGCTAACGGTGTAGATTAATGAGTTAACGGAAAGGTACGCGATCGCTGCAATGTGCAATCACTTCATAAAGTGGTGGTGTGATGACACGGTTTCTGTTGAACAACTTTTTTCTTTTGCCCGTGAAAAATTTCGCTTGTGCAGAAACTTGTATAACATTTCGTATTAAGTTCAGCATAACCGATTCGTTTAGTTGTCGGAAAAAAAGTAAGTAGTCAACACCGATTTCTTTTTTGTTTTATTTAATACAATACTGATGCGTCTTACGATTCGGATGCTTGTATTGAGAAATGAAGTGCGATGTGTTGATATCATAACGCTACTGTTTTAAAAAGGTACTAGAAGTCTCGTAGGTGAAGATAGGAAAGATTTTATTTCTACAAAAAAAATAAACGAAACGTACCACTCGGATGATGTAAGTATTCCTGTTGTGACGCATAAATAATGATAGCGGGAGCGTCGTAATCTGTGCACTATATCTGGCGCTTCCTGAATAGACTGAAGGTCTAGGACAAAAGTTTTTTCCTGCGTTTGCGTGGTCGGTTGCTTCGCTTTTTAAAATTATCTGATATAACACTGATATTACCATCTGTCTCCAGTATAGCAAGATCCACTTCTTTAATGGCATCGGTACCGTGTTCATGAACTGTTTCCAGCAATTCATTAATAGAGATATGAGCCTTGCGTAAATTTTCTTCATTGACTTCTCCCTTATAAATCAGAATCATCGCATGACCGGTAATGAAGTTGAGAAGTCCGGGAAAACGGTAAGTTAATGTGCGTAATATAAAATTCAAAAGAAACAAAGTAGAAGCCGCTACCAAGCCTCCTGCTAATGTTGTATCAGGACCGACCATCGCATTTTGAACAGCATTGCTGATGAGCAATACAAACACCAGGTCGACGATAGATAGTTGAGCAAATTCTCTTTTGCCAAATAAACGTATAGCGGCTACAATAAAAACATAGACTGCGGCAGAACTAATGACAATAGGCAGGTAGTGATGAATGTATTCCATATTTATAAAATGAACAGATCACGGAAGATAGGAACTTGATTTGGTTCCTGCAAACGGAAGGCATGTATTGTAGCAAAAGATCCCGACTGGGGTAAGTCTGGTTAATAATACCACATCCTTGTGAAATTATTACCCAGTTTAATGGGGAACAATTCGTTCGAAAAGAAGTCCCATGATTCATTTTGAGGAAATAGTAATCATTTTGTGTACAGATCAATTGATCACACCTTTGTTTTTTTTCTGGCGCAACAATTGACATGGTGTGGAGGTAATCTTTAAAATTTTTAAAAACATTTAACTTTAGAAAAATGAAAAAAATAGTTTTGATGTTGAGCTGCGCTGCCATGATCAGCTTTGTAGCTTGCGAGAAAAAAGGTGATGAAGCAAAAGTATCACAAAAAGAATTGCGTGATTATGTAGATTCAGTGAAAAAGAACGAAGCGGAATACAACGACGAGCACTGGATGAAAGTAGAAGAAGGATATCAGCTAAGACTTGTGAAAGCAGAAGCAGCTACGATGCATGATGAAGAAGAAAAGAAAAAAGTAGAAGCGTCTAAAGAAGAATTCAATACCTACAAAGAGAAATACCACGACGAAGCTCAGAAGAAAAAGGACGAAGAGGTATTTGCTAAAAAGCAAGCATTCAGAGATGCTTTATTTGGTGAAGGAAAAATTGGTGCTGACATCAGTTTCTCTTGGGTCACTGCTGCTAACATCAAAGACGTATACGTCAACTTTGTAAACGTAGTAGATAAAAACAAAGACACCTACAGCAGAGAAGACTGGGATGAAGTGAAAGTATTGTACGAAGCATTGGATACAAGAAAAAACGAAGTTGAAAAAGAGCTTTCATCTAAAGACAACATGACCATTGCAAAAGAAAAAGTGAGATTCGTAGCCATCAAAGCGGTTAACAGACCAATGTCTAAAGTGGAAGAAAATCACGAAGCAAAAGAGATGGATAAAAAATAAATCTTCCTCATCCAGAAAAGACAGCTCCCCACGGGCTGTCTTTTTTTTATCTCTTAACTACACTTTACTCTATGCGTTACTTATTTTATAGCCTGGCCATTTTATTGACTTGTTGTACTACTTCTAAAAATAGTGACAGCAAAGTACAAGCCGATAAGGCCAATGAAGAGCGCGCCATGGAATATACCTTAGACGAACCTTCTGCCGAATTTTTGGTAAAGATTGCAGACGGCCGTCTGATGGGAATCAGGGAAGGAGAAGCCGCTGTGAAAAAAGGAACGACAACAGCTATCAAAGACTACGGAAGATTAATGGTCAACGATCAAAAGCGCTTGCTAGTCATCATGGAAACATTGGCATTACATAAAAAAATTCAGTTGCCTCAAAAAATCAGCAGTGATAAACAAGATGGCCTCAAAGACTTGCTGAATAAAAAAGGAAAAGACTTTGACGAGAAGTTTATCCACATGATGCGCATTGATCATGAAAGAGACATTCGTTTGTTTACGGATGGACAAACAGTGAAGGACGATGAGATCAGGGCTTTTGCCGTGAAGTATTTGCCTTTGATCCAATCTCATTTGAAAAAGTTGAACGAGTTAGATAAGTAGTTTTAGTTTATAAGATAATTTTTTTTGTCATTGGTTTGTGAAGGTGGATTTTTATAAGTTGGGCGTTTCCCTGCGTTAGGGCTTTCGCCACTCGTTTTTTTTCTTTGGATCCAACCATTTTCATTACGCGACAATAAAACCAAAGAAAAAAGAACTCAAACAATGGCTCAATCCCTAACGCAATGCAATAGCTAATTCAAAAATATGATGAAGTGTTTTGATCGGTAAATCTTTTTTTGAATCAATGTAAAAGATTTTCATTCGGGCTCTTTTATCCTGTATGAGCAAAGGATGTGTGAGTTTGTTTCCATCTACCATACCGATATAAGGTTGCTTTGTTTTTTTATCGGTCCATAAATAGCAAAACATTTTTCCTTTGTAATAAAAAAATGGCATCCTGTATTTCCAGGCTTCGGTTATTTCCACGTCAGTATCTAAAATGTATTTGCGCAAGGCGAGCAAACAACTTTTCGTTTGTTCTTCCTGTTGTTTGTAAAAATCATCCAGCGCTTTTAACATGGTTTACTCTTTTATAAAACGCAACTGGCGTTTTCCGTTTTGCAAAACAATCAGGTATAGCCCTGCGGGTGTGGCTTCCAGATTCATGGTATAGTTTTTCCCTTCCAGTAAAAAGAAAGAGAGTTGTACACCTTCTGCATTGTATAACCTTGCGGTGTCAAAGTGATTTTGTGGAACGTTCAAGGTAATAGATTGAGTTGCAGGATTGGGAAATAATGTAATGCCTTCTGCCGTTTGTTCATTCGCGATGGCCGTGACGAAGGAAGGATCGTTGGTGATATGATCTACTGTATTGATCAGCCATTGATTGGGATCGATGGTGAGTGCTGTTACCGTTCCTTGTACCGCAGGAAAGACAATTTGTTGAGAGGCTTGATGGATAAAAATGGTGATCAATGTATCGCTTGCTCCACTTCTGGTAAGAAGACATTCCACTGATGTGACATACAGGGGCGTCACCGCCGGATCAGATCCACTTTGATCCAGTTGCAAATAGAAATTTCCCTGAGGAATAATATGATTCCAGGTCGCGGAAAATATAGGATAGCCCGAACCAAAATACCATTGGTTAAAGAAGGTACTAAAATCTTTACCGGTTGTCGTTTCCATGACGTGCTGAAAATCCGCCTGAGTAGCGGTACGAAGTTTATAAGTTTGCTGGTAATTTTTCATGCCTTGAAAAAAAAGTGTATCGTCATTGATTTCATGACGCATCATGTGCAACAGCAGTCCTCCTTTTTTATAGGTAAGTCTGGAATCAAAGATGCGATTCGAACTTGTCGTATCGTCTACGTATACACTACCGCTTGGATAGGATAGCGCTTCGTTGTTGGCTTCCTGCAACCAATAGTCTGCATCGGCCTGCACATCGGTTTGATGGTAGATGTATTCGCAATAGGAAGCGAAGCCTTCGTTGAGCCAGATGTCTTTCCACGTGGCACACGTGACCTGGTCTCCGAACCATTGGTGCGCCAATTCATGACAGGTGACCTGGGAAGAAAATTCATTCAATGTCGTCATGGTCTGGTGTTCCATGCCGCCACCAATGGGTGCTGTGCAGTGTCCGTATTTTTCTTCGTGGAAAGGGTACAATCCAAATCTGGAAGAATAGACTTCTATCATAGTCGGTACTTTATCTATTTCCGTTTGCCACAAGGACATGGCTGCTGGATTTGCGTAGACATAACTCACAATCGGTATAGGCTGTGGTGCACCGACGGGGTTGGCGTAAATAGTATAGTCAGTGAATTGTGCGACGGTAAAGGAAATCAAATAGTAGGCAATGGGATAAGTAGATTTCCATTCGTAACGATTTTTATTGTTAGGCAGCGCTGTGGTGTTTTTTAACAGGCCGTTTGAACCTACTTTGTTTTCGCTGGAAGTCGTTACCCATACTTCTACAGAGTCTGCTTTGTCGGTGAGTATTTGTTTGACTGGAAACCAATGGTAAGCACTATAAGGTTCACTGAGTGTCCAGGTTACGCCATCGTTTCCAAAGGGTTCTGTTCCGTTGAACATACCGGCAGCGGGTGTGCCGTGGTAGTATACAAGTGCCGTGATGGTTGCTCCGTTCGCAAGAGGAGAGGCAATTGATACGGTAACAAAAGAATCGCTGCGTGTATAACTCGACAAATCATTATTGAAGCGAAGAGAGTCGATGGTGATGTTGCTGTTCAATTCAAATACAAAAGAGGAAAGCGGACCATTGGTTACCGTTGCCGCTATCGTTCCGTTGCCTGTAATATCAGCGGTGGTGCGTTCTGCCGCAACATCTATTTTGTAATAGTTTACATCGTACTGATCCATCAGGTGAAGGATTTCAGGAGAAGCACTGGTACGCAGTTGGAGGTGATTTTTATAAGCAGCGATTTTTGAACAAGAGACTTGCGCTTGAAGAGCTTGCCACATTAGAATGGTAAAAAAGAGAAAGTAAAACAATTGCTTCATGACTAGGAATGGATTAATTGTTGAGAGACATTTTCATGTACTTTTTCAATGAGGCATTAAGATCTGACTTCTCGTAAAGTTTGAAATGATGTGCATAGGTGGTATTGCTGACTTTCCCTGTTTTAAAAAAACGGTCGGATCATCGTGAAGCTTGTTTAACCTCAGCACACCGCCGATGAATGTTTTTCCAAATTGATAGATGTAAGCATATCGTTTCTCTGCTCCAAAGGCAATAGTCGTTTGGGTGGTTTCAATACCTGCTGCACCGATGGAAAGGTAGTAGGTGTAGAAATGCTCGAATAGTTCTACCGCCACAGGAGACTTCTCCTTTAGAAAAGAGGCGATGTCTTTTGGAAATGTAGTAGAGGTCATAAACAAGAGTATTCACCATAAATAAATATAAGAATATTTGGATGGACTCTAATCAACAATAGTACAAAAACAATCTTTGCTTAATAACCGTCTGTCTAGCCCCTAAATCCTCCCCTAAAGGGGACTTGAGCAAGCGAGTATTGAGGTTTGATTCCTCTGTACTCACACTCCATACTCTGTACTACAAAGTCCCCTTTAGGGGATTTAGGGGCTAGACAATCAAAATATCAATCCAGTTATTTTTTGTCCTGTTTATTTCCTCAATAATTTGTTTTTCACGAATGGTTGTACAAGTTTTGTAATTGAATTTCATCCAATCACACCAAATTTATGATTTCAGTAGACGGTATCGGGAAAGCATTCAGCGGAGCTACATTGTTCAGTGACATTTCATTTAACATCAACGAAAAAGACAGGATCGCTTTGATGGGAAAAAATGGTGCGGGTAAATCCACCTTGTTGAAAATCATTGCCGGTGCAGAAAAACCAACCAGTGGAAAAATATCTGCGCCTGCAGACGCCGTCATCGCTTACCTGCCGCAACATTTGTTGACCAGCGACAATAGTACGGTGTTTGAAGAAACATCCAAAGCCTTTTCAAAAGTGTTGGGCATGAAAGCGGAGATGGAAAAACTGAATCATGAATTGGAGACAAGAACCGATTACGAATCGGAAGATTACATGAAGCTGATTGAGAAGGTATCAGAGTTGGGTGAAAAATATTATTCCATTGAAGAAATTAATTTTGATGATAAAATAGAAAAGGCACTATTTGGTTTGGGTTTTGTACGAGAAGACTTCACGCGCATGACTGGTGAATTCAGTGGTGGCTGGAGGATGCGTATAGAACTCGCGAAAATATTATTGCAGGATCCTGATTTGATTTTATTAGATGAACCGACCAACCACCTCGACATTGAATCCATTCAGTGGCTGGAAGATTTTTTAACGAACAGTGCCAAAGCCGTGATGGTCATTTCTCACGACAGGGCTTTTGTAGATGCCATTACCAATCGTACGATAGAAGTAACGATGGGTCGCATTTACGATTACAAAGTAAATTATACACAGTACTTACAATTGCGCAAAGAGCGTCGCGAACACCAACAGAAAGCGGTAGACGAACAGCAACGTATGATTGCCGATAACATGGAATTCATCGAGCGTTTCAAAGGAACGTATTCTAAAACCTTACAAGTGCAGTCGCGTGTAAAGATGTTGGAAAAATTGGAAATACTGGAAGTGGATGAAATCGATACGTCTTCTTTGAATTTGAAATTTCCTCCGGCACCACGTTCAGGAAATTATCCGGTGATCGTAGAAGAGTTGACAAAAAAATATGGAGAACATGTGGTATTTGCCAACGCTTCATTGACCATTGAAAGAGGAGAGAAGATTGCATTGGTAGGTAAAAATGGTGAAGGGAAATCAACGTTGGTAAAGGCCATCATGAATGAAATCGATTACGAAGGCAAAGTACAGCTGGGACATAATGCCATGATCGGTTATTTCTCACAGGACCAGGCCGCCATGCTGGACGGAGAGTTGACAGTTTTTGATACCATTGATCACATTGCTGTCGGAGATGTGCGTACGAAGATCAAAGATATTTTAGGTGCCTTTATGTTTGGTGGAGAAATATCCGGAAGAAAAGTAAAAGTATTGTCAGGAGGAGAGAAAACCCGTCTGGCCATGATCAAGTTGTTGCTGGAACCGGTGAACTTATTGATTCTCGATGAACCGACCAATCACCTGGACATTAAAACAAAAGACATCTTGAAGGAAGCGCTGCAAGCCTTTGACGGTACGTTGATTCTGGTGTCTCACGACAGAGATTTTTTAGATGGCCTTGCTACCAAAGTATATGAGTTTGGTAACAAACGCATCAAAGAACATTTGTACGACATCAACGGCTTTTTGAAAAACAAGAAGATGGAGAACTTGAGAGAGATAGAACGGAAAGGAAAATAGTGGTCAGTGTACAGTTGTCAGTAAGAATTTAAGTACAACATTTAAATAGAAAAGCCTTTGCACATATGCAAAGGCTTTTCTATTTATCTGATCACTGACAACTGTCGACTGATCACTTAATGAGTGCTACCTGCCCCAAGTGATAAGCCACGTGTGCTGTACGGTTAAGCAATACACTCAATTTGTTGCGCGACGGTTCTTTGGCAAGATCTTCATCTGTCATGGCATTGTGACGTTGAAACCATTCTTCGGCAGACAAGGCCTGAAATTTTTCATTCAACTTACTGTGCACATCAAGCCAGTATTGACGTAAGTCAGCTGTGGAAGGGAAATCGAAACCAGCTTTGTCGGCATTTTTTAAAAAGGCTTCGTCCAATTCTGGATGCAATCTTTCTCCCAATCCGAAGAGTGTGAACATACCGTCGTTTACAGCCACCAGGTGACCCAATAAATAAACTCCGCGATTTCTGCCCGGTGATACTTCCTGCCAGAGTTGTTCATCGCTTAACTTTTGAAATGTTTTATCGGCTCTGCTGATCTGAGTCTCCCAGGATAGAAGAGCCATTTTTACGGTGATTTGTTGTGGATTCATGGCTTTAAAGACAAGTTATGGAGTGCTTTGGTTCCTGATGTTGAAAAGTTATTTAAAATATAGAAATTGCTTATTCTGACTCCACTATTTTCTTTATTTTTGCTAAAATTGGATTCCATCCTTCTCCTCCATTGTAAGCTTCTTTGTAACGACGTTCGCCTTCTGCTACGGCAGCATAATCACCTTGTGTCACGATGAGCTGTGTATGTCCGGCTTCTTCATTTAAAGCATACGTCACGTGTAAATGATTGGCAGGAATATCTTCCATGCCGGAAAAAGGATCAAATACGGTGTAGGTCAATAATGACGTTGGGTTAATCTCTAAAATAATTCCTTTAACAAATACGGTGTCTTTTCCTTCGTAATGTGCTTGCCATAAAAGTGGACTACCCGCTTTCCAGTCAGATAGCGCTTCACAGCCGAACATGTATTTTTTTGTTTGCGTTGGATTGACCAGTGCGTCCCATACTTTTTCAATGGGAGCATCGATGCGGATGCTGTTTTGTAGAATTAATTCTTGAGTCATAATCATAGCTGTGATTGAATGATAAATTATTTTTTAGTAATCATAAATTCTACCCGTCGATTTTGCTTGCGATGTTCTTCTGTTTCGTTGTCTATGCATGGTTGACTGTCTCCAAAACCCTTGCCTGTCAAACGTTCCGGAGTGATGCCTTGGGAGACCAGGTATGCTTTTACAGCTTCTACTCGTTTTTCCGATAACTCCATATTCAATGATGGTACACCCTGGTTGTCGGTGTGACCTTGTATTTCTATTTCTAATTTTTTCTGTTCGTTTAAAATATCGACCAAGGTATCTAATTGAGGATAAGAATCAGGCAGAAGTTCGGCTAGACTCTGTTTGAAAAAAACTTTCTCCAATTTTATTTTCTCTCCGATGGTTAACAATCTCGCTTGTGAAAGATCGTGTGTTTTTTCTACCGGTGCTTCTTTTTTTATTTCTTTCTTGGCAACAGCTGGAGTTGTTGTTGTCTTTACAGGGGCTTTTTTTATTTCTGTTTTCGATGCGGGTATTTTTGCAACGACTTGTTTTTTAGGTGCTGGTTTTTCTTTCTCTACTTTTACTGCCTTTTTAGGTTCAGTCTTTTTAATCGGTTTGGGTGTGGTTTTGACAGGTTGTTTTTTAACAGTTGATTTTACGGGCTCTTTTTTGATGCTGTCTGTTTTAGCAACTGGTGTAACTTCTTTCACCCATACAATAGAATCTGTTTTTGTATCGGCTATGATGGGAGGGATAAATTCTTTTTCTACGCTGTCTTTTTTTATGATTGCTTCTACAACAGGAAGAGGTGTAGTGAAATTGATTTCATTGGAGATGATGATACCGTTGGGGTATCCGTATACCACTTCCTGGTGCATGGTGAAGCGGGTGAATGGTGTACTGCTTGAAACGTAGAGTCTACCGCCGGTTTCAGGTCCCCAGCCACCGCTGTTAGCTCTGATGGTGCGTTTTTTTTTATTGAAGACTGTAGAGAAAGAGGAAGAGGTGTTGTTCACAGAGCTTCCCGTTTCCCAATCCACAACAGATGATTTTATTTCTTTGCCAGTTTCATCATAGATGTTAAAGCCATTTAGAAATTCGCCTCCGTTGTTATCGAAGTTGAAGTGACTCATGATGAAGTTTAGCGAGGTGATAGGTTTGGAAAAGATAATAGCGATGTCAGAATGTTTCACTCCGGATGCATTTTGTCCAATCCAGAAATTATTGGGATCAGATGCAGTCAATTGAGTAGTGGCATCTAATTTACAAATGGAAATGGTCATAGAATCTCCTAATTCAAAAGTATAACAAGATTCTGTGGAGGGTAACTCCGTTAGATTTTGAAGTATGAGTTTTTGCGCGCAGGTTGGTTGTAGTTGTAGAAACAACAAAATAAAACTTACCGTTATTGAATTGCACATCTTCATCAGTAAGAGAAAAGTGAATGATGAACCAAAGTAGAAAAAATAAAAGAGCAGAGAAAGTATTGTATGAATTAAATACCTTGTAAATAGCGTATCTACAGAATATCTTCAGATTAGACACCCCTTTTTCTTAGAGCCTTTTCCCGTTCGATGAAAGCTTATTCTTTGTGCATGGATTGCGAAGAAAATTTACTGATGAGGATGCCGACTAGTACAACAGAATAAAATTGTCCAGCAATACCAAACAGGGAAGTGATCAGCTTCATGTAATGCGCACTAGGTGTGATGTCTCCAAATCCTATGCTGGTCAGTGTAATGCTGCAGAAGTAAACGAGATCAATAAACACGGTCGCGTGACTGGCAATGTCGATGCCTTTGAAGGAGGTGGAGTCAAAGTAAAATAAAGATTGCAATAAAAATACATTGATTTCAATGAGCAATAAATAACCACATGCTGATGCAGAAATGATGTCGGCATTGATGTAACTGGGTTTGATCATAAACTTAATGATCTCTAAAAAGATAAAGGCAAAGAACAATACGTAGGCTACACTGAGTATAGACATGAAGTGAGGAATCTTTCCAACAAAGGGCAGACTTAAGGGCAGACATAGGACAAGAATGAATAAAATATTTTGTACGGTGTTTTTCCATTTGGATTTTTCAACAAATACACCCACACTGGCAATACCTAAAATGATCATATTGATTGGCCAAAACACTTCGGTATAAAAATCCATGTCCTGTATAAAGATGCCGATGAACAAGTGCTGGATCAAAGCGAAGAGCAGCAGTTCGTACTTGTGTCTTTGAAGGTAAAGTTTAATTTGAGTCATGTTTCTATTGTTTGGCTGATGATATGATGTGATTGGCTCATTCAACCACTTAATACTGTTCCCTATAAAACTTATATTCATTACTCAATTGCAGTTTATTTTGATTGAACCACTTGACAAAATTGTCCCACAGGATCTGATGACTGCCGTGCCATTTAGAATATTCATTTTCATCACCCTTACTCAATACCCAGTAATTATAGGCTTCCAGTAGTCCGGCATCTGCTATTTTTTTTTGAAAATCAAACAACACGTTGGGGTATTTTTTGTCAGTGCCATTTTTAAAATAAGTATCGACAAAGTTTGTTCGGATTCTGTTGAGCGAATTTAAATCGATTTTTTTCTCGTTTACAATAGACATTAATAGGGTTGGTTCGTAGGCTGCGAGTGCAAAAGGAAGTTTCATGGTTTTGATGTCTATACTACTGTTTTGACTGAAGGCTAAAGTTATGGAGGTATCAGAGGTAATGGTAATGCATTTGGTATAGTTGGCGTACAAGAGTTTACCGATCTCTGCGGTCCTTTCGCTGTGGCGTTCGAGGTTCATGAATAGTTCTCCATAAATCATGCTCCAAATTTTTTGAGAAGAGATGGCATAAATTTGTGTGGCCCAGTAATAATTGGAAGCAAAGCTGGGATCTACTTCTATCCCTTTTTCATAATAGGCCAAGGCATTTTCATAATCTTTTTTCATCATGTGCAGCACACCCATCTCCAGGTATAAATTACCCGCCTTGGGAAATTTTTTCAACCCCTCTTCATAAGTAATGCTCGCCTTATCACCTTGCTCCATGTTGTCGTAGGCGTTGCCAAGCAATTGGTAAACTTTAGCATGTACATGAGGATGTTTCAGCAAGGGTTGAATGATTTTGACCGCTTGCTGGTAGTTACTTTGGGAATAATAGGCATAACCTATTTCGTAAGGGTAGTTGATGTTTTGAGGATCTAGTTTCTCTGCTTCCTGCAAGAGTTTGATCCCTTCTTCGAACTTACCGGCATCAACAAGCTCTATGGCGTGATTGGCTTTTTCCAGCGCCTGAGTTTTTTTGTTGCTTTGTGCAAATGTCAGTGGCGACAGTTGAAACAGGAGCAAAATAAATGAGGTATAGAAATAAAGTGGATGTTTCATGTAATGTTTAGGAATGAAATTACCAGGTGCCTGCAGGTGAAAATAAAAAATCGGTGATGTTGTCTACGTCGTATAGCCATTGGTAGGTCACGCTTTCCTTTTTACAAAAGGGTTCTAGCAGTTTTACCATTTGTTCGTAGCTGGCAGGAGTCAGATCGCAAAAGAAAGCATCACCATCTTCCGATGTCATGCCCATGTCTTCATCCGCTATACGAAGAGTCAAATGACAATTGCGTGACTCTATGAAATCCATTGTGGTCAGGTCGAGTGCGGTATGTTGGATAAGAATGGCCTGCTGTATGGCGTCACGAAATTTCGTGGCCTGCCCTTTATCGAATTCATAAAGTCGCACAATGTTTTCTCCGTAAGTATTGATGTTGTGCAGGTAATCGAGCTTCATGGTTTTGTTTGGTTCAAAGAGTGATTGTGGTCTTCTTTGCTGCAGAGAAGTTATCAGTTTTTTAAAATAAAAGTAACATAAATATTTGTAACCTCTAGTGTCCCATAGGGACGCCATCCGGGTAACAACGAAAGTCTTACAATGGATCAGTTCCTTTAGGGACGGCAGAAGGCTTGTATCTCTATGCCTCTTATAGATACTCTTCAAAATGAGTTTTCATGATGTCGTCCAAAATTTCAAACGTCAAGGGTTTATTTTTGAAGGCTGCAATGATGGGTAAATTCTCCGCTCTTTTTTTATCGTCAGGATTGGAAGAGGTGCTGAGCATAACGATGTTTGTTTTTTTATTGGACTGTGCATCCTGTTTATTGTATGCTTCTATAAATTCCCATCCATCCATGATGGGCATGTTGATGTCTAAAATAATCAAACAAGGTTGTGTCGTATCTCCTTTGGCCTGGCTGCTCAAGTAATCAAGCGCTTCCTGTCCGTTGAGTTTAACTTCTATACGATTGGCTATGTCTGCTTTCTCAATGACTTTACGATTGAGAAAGTTAGTGACATTGTCATCATCCACCAATAAAACACAATTCAGTTTTTTCTTCATAACTTTTCCCCGGTGGGTATGGTAAAATAAAAGGTACTGCCTTCTCCTGGTTTCGATTGCACCCAAATGGAACCGTTATGCAAAGCCACTATTTTTTTGCCGTGTGCGAGTCCAATGCCTGTTCCATCGTATTCGTTGCGGTTATGCAATCGTTTAAAGATGATAAATATTTTATCCTTGTTTTTTGTATCCATGCCGATACCATTGTCTTGCACGGCAAACAACCATTGACCAGGTTGTTGTTGAGCGTAGATGTAGATTTCGGGTAACACACCTGTTCGGGCAAACTTGATGGCATTGAGGATAAGGTGTTGAAAGAGTTGTTTCAATTCCATCCGATAAGCGGAAAGAGTAGGCAGGTCTTGAAGCGTAATGATCGCGCCACTTTTTTTAATTGCAGGAGATAATTCTGACAACAGTTCATGGAGCAGTTGTTGAACATCTATTACTACACGTTCTCCGGAATGACCTATTTTTGCATAGTCGAGCAAACCCTTTACCAGATCACGCATGCGTTGCGACGATTGATTGATAAAACCAAGGTAAGTATCTGCCTGCTCATCTAGCTTGCCACTGTATTCTTCTTTCAGCAGAGCAGTAATGCTCATGAGTGTTTGCAAAGGTTCCTGTAAATCGTGCGAAGCGATGTATACAAATTGCTCCAGCTCTCGGTTTTGTTGTTGTAGCTTTTTATTCTTAGCAGCTATGGCTCGTTCGTTTTTTTCACTGTAATGAAACAACAAACGTGAAACAAGAAAACCGTTGGCTAAAATAACAAGTAAGGCAAGCGATTTATGTTCGTAGAGTAAGACGTTATTTCCTCTTAACAAGGCAAATCCCAAACCGATGAAGGCGAACCAAATCAATACCGGGATAAAAATCGTGGTGATAAAAATCGCCGTGTTGGGTTGCATGTCTGATGTGACAGGTATTCCGAGTGACCGTCTTATAAAGGGGACACGCAAGAATGTATCCGCAGCCAGTGCAAGGGTGATGACATTGATGGTATCTTTAAATGCAAATCCGTAAATGATGTTTTGATCGATGTGGGTGACTGTGTCAGCAGTCCAGAAAACAGGATTCATGTGGAGCATGGCCTGGAATAAAAAATGATCGTAGAGCAAATTGATTGTGATATAAGTAAAGACAGCAAGGGTTATTCTTAACGGTTGCGATTGCAGTCTTGGTAAATAACGGGTATCGTTTACTAGCCCAAGTAAAATGAAGAGACATGAATACGTGAGTGTGGTTGTGACATTTGCCCAGCCATTAATCGCCCAAAGTAGAAAAGGGAAGCAAGCACCTCCGCTTAATGCTGCCAGCAAGCCATAGCGCCATCCAAAAGACAAGGCAATCAACATTGGAAAGAGCGGTGACCAGGGTATGTCCACCTGAATATTGTTGATTTCTACAACGATGCCATAAGGAGACAAGAGCAAGCCCAGCAATCCAAAAATAATGGAGAGCGTAATTTTTGCGGGTCTTCCCCAAATGCTTAATTTATTCATGGTATAGACTTGTTGAAGAATACGACAAGTAAAAGATATTCAATAACCAGGTATGGATTGTTGCTGAAGTTTGTCTTTCATCGTATCGTATTGCTGCTTCACGTATGGACAAACCGAAACAAGTTAATTAAACTAATGATTTTTCGTGAAAGGACAAAATACAAAAGAGTAGATGGCCCGCATAAATCCATTATAGGGGCTTGCTCAATCGGAAACAGAGTAGAAAAAGTGTAGAGAACGAGTATTCGTTCTCTACTCCGCTCTATTTTATGGATTTATTTTATTGTTGCTCACATCCGCATCTATGTAAATTCCCGTGCGAAGCGAGACACTTTTTATTTTTTTAGGAGTAACAATAGCCAGTTGAATTTCTTGTTGATTCTTTTCCCAGACGGCAGGTGTTTGATGAAAAGAGCTTGTGGTTTCATCCGTGTAGGTGACATCCACGGTGAAGGGAATCGCGAAGCCTCCTTTGTTGACGATGTTTAGGGTACTTGTTGATGAGCTGTTCACCGCTGTCAGCGCAAGGTCTATGTAATGGTTGCTGAAAAACCAGTTGTCCCAAAACCAATTCAGGGTTTTACCTGCGGCATCATTAAAAGAATAAAACATATCCCAGGGTATAGGATGTTTGCTGTGCCAACGATCCATAAAGGTGTGCAGGCATTTTTTGAATAGTTCATCGCCCAATAAGTCTTTGACTGCGAGGTAACCCAAAGCGGCTTTTCCGTATTCATTGTTTCGCAACGCCGGTCCGGTAAGGGAGCTGGTAGGTGTGATGATGGGAAGATCGGATTCTGCGATTGGATTTTTAGCCCAACGGTTCACACGAAAATTTTTAAACAAAGAATCTTCTGTCACTGTTCCAAGGTCATCTGTACCGATCATGTACTCCAATGCCGTGGCCCATCCCTCGTCCATAAAGCCATAGCGCGTTTCGTTGATACCCATGTAAAAAGGAAACCAGGTATGAGCGATCTCATGTTCTACTACAAAGCGTGCAAAGTTGGGATCGGTTTGCGTATTGTCGTTTACCATCATTGGATATTCCATGTCGGCAAATCCTTGTACGATGGTTGTCTTGGAATAAGGATAAGGAACGCCAGGCCAGTGATGTGATAACCAATCCAGTGCATGCCTGCCGAAAGCAGCCATCTGATGAAAGTCAGCCGAACTGTCTGCATAGGCTGATTGTACGCTCGCTCGTCGTTTGGTTGCATCGTCTACGATCACGCTGGATGCGTCCCACACGTACGTATTGCTGATGGCCAGCGCCATGTCAGAAATATCGGAGGCTTTCCATTTCCAGGTATTAGTTTGTGCTTTGGTAATTTTTTTTTCGGAGACTTCTTTAGCATTGGCGATATTCACGATGGCATCGGAGCGATAAGAAGATGCCAGGCGTTTTGCATAAGTAGGTTGTAATACTTCTTCTGCATTTTGCAAATCGCCGGTGGCCCATACTACGTAGTCTTTAGGAACGGTGACGTTTAATTCGTAATGGTTAAAGTCGTTATAAAATTCTATCGCTTCAGGAAAATGAGTCATGTCCCAACCGTTGTAATCGTCGTATACACCGACGCGGGGATAGAAGTAGGCAAGGAAAAAAGTGGTGCTGTCAATGGCTCCTTCTCTGTCGCTTTCCAACGATAAATCATAGTGCCAGTCAAAAGCCAATGCCATCGAAGCATTTGGTGCTAGAGGTGTGGTGAGTTGTACTTGCCTGAATGTGATCTGATCCTTAGGATTCTCTTCCCATCTGACCGCTTTCCCGTTTTCTGAATAGCCATCGATGTGTATACCCGAGGTCAAATAATTGGGAGCTACCGGCCATTGGCGCACAGCAGTAGGTGTGTGACTGTTCAGGATCAATCGAATGACCAGAGTCTTGAGCGTGTCGGGACTGTTGTTGGTATAGGTAATCGTTTCTGTACCTTTGACCAGGCGACTGGGAGGTGTGACGTTTATGGATATAGCATACTTCGCGCCGTTTTGCCAGTAGTGTTTTCCAGGTTTGCCATCGGCAGCGCGCGTTTGTTTTTCGTACGCTTGTTTGATTTGCCTTGGTTGATAAAGTTCCTGTGCTTGTGTGGTAAGAATACTTGCTGTGAAGCAAAATAGAAGTAGCCGTTTTTTCATGTGCAAAATGTAAATATAGGATGCTATTGTTGACATTATTTTAAAACAGGAAGACCTTCCTGAAATTCATATAGGCCAATCAGAAATCACACAACCGCCGCCTGCCATTATTTTGCAAACTTCTGAAATTTTAGCGAAATATGTTTTGCCAGCAGGGCTGACCTGTGCCCGTAACTCTTTGGATGTAGTCATCAGTAAAAGATGCAAAGTAAATGGTAACAAAAACGGAAAAGTATGGCGACCTGAATTGTCCTCGTTAGTCCTCATCATGGGTCAGTATTTTAGAATTAAGATACACTTTTAATTTGAAGTGGCCTAATGAAAATAAGCCTTAAGAAGAACTTTAAATTCAGATGAAAAGATTGGATTAAAATAAACTTCGAGAGTTTAACCGTATAAATCGTAGAACAGAAAAAAAATAGTTATTGGTCTATGCCGACAGTTTCATCATGGCTCTTACAATTTGAAGGAAGAGTTGTATGCCCATCAAATTTAAGATTCTTAATTCATCGGTCATGTACTCTTTGTTTTGGTATTTAAAAGTGAAGTAAAAGAGAATGCCGATGCTGACAGGAATGAAACATACTCCGATGAAACTGATGGGATGAAAGGCAATAGACAAACAACTCAATAAAAGAGGAATCAAAAAAACACGAATCAATAGCACATCTTTTTTTTGCAACACCTCACTTTTTGCAACATGGATCAAAACCAATACAACCGAAATAAATAATCCGGCGATGGACAGGAAGCCCAATGGATAGGGCATAGAGAAAAATTGTTTCAATAATCCTGGCAGCGGAACGAAGATGAAACTCAGGATGGATAGTTTGATGAGTTTATGTTCTGCCGACGATAAATAATACAAGGCTATAATAAGTATAGAAGAAAGAAGAATGACTTCGGGTAAATTTTTCATGTTCTTATAAAGGGACTCTTGTTCTTAATAAACGGTATACATCCACTACCACAGTGGTCGCTAGTAATCCTATGCAGACCCAGTAGCCCCATAGGATGTTATACGAAAATGCTGCAGGCTCATAGACACAAAGGAATAGAAGAGCAATGGAGTTGAGTAGGATTTGTGAAACAATGGCTTGGCGATCGATGAACTTGATGATGAGATTGACCTTGATCAGCAACAAAGCCAGGATAATACTCAGGAACATAAAATATTTAGTGATGTCAATTACCAATGCTGCTCCGCTATCGTTGTGATCGCCAGAGATCAGAAGAGGCCGAAGCCAAGTATAGCGACGAGCTATTGTTCGTGAAAGAGGTTCATCCGGATTTATATTTTTTGCTGTTGACAAGGTATCGTTGGTTTCAGCATCTGTTGTTTGTGAACTATCTGTGATGTTGTAATCGGTGCTGTCTACCATCATGGTATCGGCGGGTACTAGAGCCATGCTATCAACAGTAGCGGTACTGTCAAGAGCGGCGCTCTCTTCGCTACTGTTTTGTTCGCAACCCGTAAAAAAGAAAGGAAGGAAAAAACTGAAGACAATACAGAATTGTAACAGACGAGTATAGAACAGTTGATTTTTCATAGGCAGTATCAGTATATAGCGGATACTTCAATATAATTCTTTTTCCATCATAAAGTCTTCCATCCAGTAACCATTTCCAATATCTATATTTTCCTCGCCTGTTTTATGAAAA
>JAQBNU010000145.1 GCA_028288365.1 Chitinophagaceae bacterium
TAAATATCGCTTTCACCTTATCATCTGCAAAGGAAATTTGAATGCCGGTGCTGGTACCGCGGCTCTCGTCTAAAAAAATGGATTGATATAAAGGTATTTTAGTATCAAAGCCATCCAGGCTGGTAAACACGTTCCCCACAACACCCAAATAATCGATATGCTTGTCGGCCTGTATTGCCTGTATCTGGGCATAAATATCCGCATTGGACTGGCCGATAGTGATGCCCCATTGCTGGCCGGTTTTTAACGTATCGCGCGAAATAAGTTTCTGGAACGGAGGCTCAACAATTGGGCCTGTTGGGCTTACGTTTTGCTTTATGCAAGCCGAAAGAGATAGTAAAATCAATAAAAGGATGGATAGATGTTTCATAAGGTTGTTATTTAAACTACTATACGCAGGTGATATCAAAAATGCGACATAGCAGATTAAAATTTTCCATCGATGCTTAGTTAGCGACGTATGATAGTTACAATTAGCCGGACTAACCCCATTTATCGCTAAATTAGTCCCGTGGAAAACTTACAACCCGACCCTAAGGTTTTAATTGATATTGTACAAACCCGTATGCCTTATGGTAAATACAAAGGCACCATCATAGCCGATATCCCCGTAAGTTACCTGGAGTGGATGGCCGGCAAGGGTTTTACCAAGGATAAGTTGGGGATGATGCTGTCCACCGTTTTCGAGATCAAAACCAATGGCCTGGGCGAAATTTTATACAAGATAAAAAGGTCGCTTCAGCAAAACGAGCGGTAATTACCCTATCTTATTCTATAAATTACGCACTACCTATTAATGTTATTTATAACTTGCAATAAATGACAGAGTATTTCATACTATTTAGGGACTGGGTAATTAGCCTTGGCGAAAAGCACGAGGTTGATCCACTGTTGCTGGGCAGCCTTTATTTATTGAGTAAACTATGCTTTTTCTCGTTCCTGGGCTGGTCGCTTAAAAACTACAGGGCCAAGAAACCGATAATGATCCCATTGCTGTTTGCATCCATTAGTTTTAGCCTGCCCTACCTTTACCTGGTAATAGCCGGCCGCAATATTTCTATTTGGGTATATGTGTTTATTGCCATGATGTTCATTTACGGCGGCTTCACCATCTGGAAAAAGCTTACCGCTAAGCCCGAAGAGCTGGGGATTTGAGTTAACCATTATATTAAAAATTCTTCAAACACAATAAAGCCCCCGGTCTATCAACCGGGGGCTTTATATTTAATAAATAAGCTATCAGCATTAAAACTGCCTACTACTTTGCGGGCGTCGCAGCCGGTAGTATCAGTGGCGCGCCATTCACTACTACGTTTTCAAATACCAGGCCTTGCAGGCTGCCCCTGTCAAAACCCGGATTTTTCACCGTTACATCTACATTTTTTAAAGTAATATCGCCAAACGTGGTGCCCGGGTTACCGGCAATTTTCCCAAGTGATGCACCTGTGCCTTTTACGTTAGATACTTTAATGTTGCGTACAATAGATGTTGGTGGCGCCTAGCCCTTCAAATCAAAGTATTGGCTCCATGGGGCTATGCTAAAAATGGTGGCACCGCCTTCCATAGTAATATCAGTTAACGTAATATTTTCATACTGTTGCGGGGTATCCGGGCGCAGCTTTAACCGCAATACGGTTGGTTTGCGGGTGGTGCAGCGTTCTATCTTTACATCGCGTACAATGGTAGCCTCGCTTCCGCAGGTCATAATGCCGCCGCCTGCCTCAAATATGCAATCGTGAATATAAATGCGCTCTACCGGCGGGCTATCCTTATCCTGCATGGCAAATGGGCCTTTTGATCCCTTTAGGGCAATATCATCATCGCCTACCGAAAAAAAGCAGTTGCTGATCTCCAAATCCTGCGAGCTATCCACATCAATCCCATCCGAACTGGGTGCATGGTCGTCCGGTACGCGGCCATCGGGGGCTACAAAGCGGCAGTTATTAACCTTTACATTTTGGCAGCGATAAATATGCAAGTTCCAAAAGCCCGAATTAGTATAGGCAATACCATCAATTTTTACATCCTTGCAATTTTGCAAAAAGGTAAGCCGCGGGCGCTCTACATTAAGGTTAGTGGTTTTAGGGTCGGCACTACGGCGACTGTAAAACTCTTTCCAAAATGGTTGCCCGCTACCATCAAGTGTACCCTTGCCGGTAATCCGCAGGTGATCTACCTTATCGGCATTTAGCAGCGCGGCACGCCATGGTTCAAAGTGGCCCTCAATGCGGGTCATGGCTTTAGGGTAATCCTCGATATTGGTTGACCCCTTTAGTACCGAACCTTCTAAAAACTCAATATTAACGCCCTGTTTTATAAAAAGCGAGCCGGTTAAAAATATACCCTGGGGTATTACTATTGTTCCGCCTTTTTGCGCGCACTTATCAATTAAGGCTTGTATGGCTTTAGTATTCAGTGTTTTTCCATCGCCAATGGCGCCGTTTTCGGCAATATTGAAACGTTTGTCGGCAGCTGGCTTAGCGGTAGTTAGCGGGATGCGCGGTTTATTGGCAGCACCGGAAAACGAAGCCGTTACCAGCAAAGGCGAAAGCAATA
>JAQBNU010000001.1 GCA_028288365.1 Chitinophagaceae bacterium
TGACGGCTACTTCGGCACAACGTTTTAACAACTCCAAATCCTGCGGACGGTTCTGCAACAATAAACTATACCAGGACAATGCTTTCGGATAATCCGCTGCTCTGTATTTCAAATTACCCAGCAAACTATAATAGATAGGATTTTTATCACTGTATTTCAGCGCTATCATGTAAGCTGATTCTGCAGCACCAAAGAGTTTCATCTTTTCAAAGAAGCGACCTTCTGCTTCATAAAATAAAGGATCCTGATGAGAGATTCGTATCCCATTCAATACGTAAGACATAGATGAATCGTACATGGCTTTATTCATGTATATCTTAATGATTTCTTTGTAGGCAGGTAAAAAATCCGGATCCTTCTTTACAGCCGATTGAAGATAGTGAATAGAAATTGCAGAATCTTTATTGATGAGTGCCCTTCTCGCCAATACGAAATCAGCATCTGCTTTGAAGGGAATCATTTGTACGGTTTGATTAATATAACTGGTGTACTTTACAGAATCTCTAAGGTCCATGTATACATTTGAAAGCAATACCATGAGAGCAGGGACATTTTCAAGCATGTCTTCTGCTTTGATAGCAGCATCTCTAGCCGCTATGATATTTCCGTTGGCATAACTCACCTGTCCCAATAACAAGTAATACTCTCCTTTTCCTTCTTCTAAATCTATTGCTTTGGATATGTCTGCTAAAGCCTTTGTGTTGTTTTTTAGTTTGTAATAAAACAAGGCTCGCTTATAATATAACACATCGTTATTCGGATCATCATCGATAGATTCATTCAGTACATTCAAACTTGCCTCGTTCAGATTTTCGACTGCATAAGGATCAGGAATAGAGGTGTCATTTTTACTGGATCCACAAGCGCTGCACAAAACAGCTACGATACTTGCCACTATTATTTTTTTCATGTTTTTAGCTAGTTAGAACCTAAACTGTGCTGAGAACTTTATGCCAAAGGTTCTGACATTAGGATGATCGTTATATGTTAATCGGTGAAAGAAATCTATTCTGAATATTTTAAAAATATTTTCTATTCCATACCCCACTTCTGCATAAGGAAGATCACCAAATTTATTGATGGTATGATTTGACATCCTTACATCATAGGGGATCATATCGATATTTTTTTGACTCAAAGAACCGTACAACACATTGGCGGTAACCAGAAACCTCCATTTCAACTTTCTGATCAATGGAATGCGATTAAAGAATAACCCCTCAAAGTAATGCCTGTAATTCAAAGATACAAATTGGTCACTGACAAACTCAAAGTAATTCATCAGGTTGTAAGCTGCCGTGCTGTAAAAAGGAGATTGGTTTCCGATATGTACTTCGAGCAAGGGATAAGGCAAAGGGGAAAAGATTTTCCCAGCTGTAAAGTCATAGTAAGAACGTCCTAAAGCTCCTACACGAAATGATTGACTGACAAAAAAATATAATTTATGATAATCAAAATTTGATTTTAAAACTCCTTTCATTCCATATATGTGACGCAATGCGACAATAGGCCAGCTGCCCTTGGTTCCAAAACTCATGCGCTCATTATCATTTTGTAATAAGATTTCGTCTTTCGTTAATCTCAATTCGGTAATCAATTCTGTTGTTCTAAAATAGTTCGTTGTAACAGAGGTATCATTTTGCGTATAGATCTTTGGATAATAATCGAAGTCAAATGCATCGGCAGCATTGAAGTCCCAGTTTCTAAATTTAACTTTTAGACCAAAATCCTTTCTGAGTTCGGTGTTAAAATATACCTGAGCAAACTCCTTGTAGAAAGGACCACGTAATGTTCCCCATTGTGCGTAAGTCAAAAACAAAGGATTATAGCCCAATCGCTCTGGGTTAATCGCTACCAATTCTATGTCTTTCCTATATTCTACACCGACCTCAGTCCATCTTTTTTTGTTGAAGATATACGATACCGTTGTTCCATATTTAAACTTTGTATCTTTTGTACCATAAGCGCCATAAGCTTTAATGACCCATTTGCGAGAAAAGTCAATGTTTGTTCTAAAGCCCAACCTGATTCTATTTCCTTCTACATTGTTAAAAGAGTATATGCCGAGATAAGGACCAAAATCAATTTTACCGATGCGCTTGTATCCGTTGACAGCAATGTTTACGATTTCAATATAAGATTTTACAAGAGGAACATTCTTAATCGAATCGATCATAGCGTACATATGTTTCTCTGAATCTGTAATAGAATCATGTCGCTTCTGTTCCCAGTAATCCGCTGACTGAACGTTGGCATCGCTTTCTACTTCGACCAACTGATCATAAAACTTTTCATCTTTAGGTTGATTGATTTTAATATCCTTACTGGAAGAATAAAACTTGGCCAACAATCCGGGAGAGTTCTTCGTGATTTCTTCTATATCCAATAAAGCTCTCGTCTTTACCGGTATCCAGGCTCCAGCGGCAACCTGTTCAAATTCCTGTTGAATCTTAACCTTTTCGATAAAGTTAATGTTTGCATCTTTGCCAACTTTGACATCAATTTGCTTGATGGCAAAAGTGGTATCATGAATCCACATTGCACCCGTAAAGGCCAAATCTTTAGACTGCTTGGGTTTGAAGGTAAGTTTGTAACACCATTGTGATCCGATAAACATGCTGTCTTCTAATTCATAGTCATAAAAGACTTGCCAACTATCTGCTATTGGAGATAAAAAATCTTTTTGTACTACGCTGACAGAGTTTTTATAAAAATTATAATTTTGAAATGAGGTTCCAACCAATTGCGATACAACACTACCATCTTCTACTCCCACTCCGGTTACTCTTGCACCATGAATCCATTCCTTCGTCATATCAGGATTTCTTCTATGGTAATAATTAGAAATGGATTCCGAGATAAACATTGGAATAACAGGCTTACCATCTTCTCCGGCTACAGCCTGGGCACTGTCATATACCTCCGCAATTTTCTTATATATTTTGCGCTTCTTTAATTTATCAGAAATATTGTCGACACTTACTTCTAAACGGTTGTAGGTTTCATATTCGTAAGCATCCAAACGACTGATATCATTTTGATCTTTGTTTTTAATCACCTTCCGCATGATCGCAAAAGCTGGATTTTCAGTAGGACGTACTACAATTTCATCTACGGCAGATACTTCCGATTCCAGTTGAAAGTTAAGTACCGCTTCTTCCACTCCCTTGGGAATTGCTTTTACTTTCATCCCGTATCCCATGTTAAATACGGTTAAAGAGTCATGCTGATGAGAAACGGTTAGGGTATAAAATCCTTCAAAATCTGAGCTGACACCAATGTCTGTATTTTTGATATATATACTTGCAAAAGGCATCCCTTCTCCGGTCTCTCCATCAATAATTTTACCTTTCAGTTTGATGGTTTGGGCAACACTAAAGTAAGGTATGGCGATGATCAGGAAAAAAATCAACCTATTATTCCAGTATTCCTTCATGCAATGCGTACTTACTGTTTAATGTCTATGGTTCTTGTAATAATCGTCTATAATATAGTCTGATTTTTTCAAACTTTTCCTCAACCAGTCCAATCTTAATTCATTTTTATCCTCGTCCGTTAATTGCCACGTTATCTTCTCTTCTTCCAGTGTAATTCTCTCGTAGAGCGCTTTCATAATCATCGCTGCAGACACCGAGATATTAAGGCTTTCCGTAAATCCGTACATGGGTAAATACATGTAATGGTCAGCATGTTGAATGACATAATCTGATAGTCCTTCCTTCTCGTTTCCAAAAAATAAAGCCAGTGGTTGATCAATAGGAATGTTAGCAGGTGTTACAGTTTTGTGATGAGGAGAAGTGGCAACTATTTTATATCCTTTTTCACGCAAAGCATAAATCGATTGAGCAGTAGCATTATCTGTCGGGGTAGGAGTAAAACGTTGAACAGATACCCACTTAGTAGCTCCCATCGTGATTTTAGGATTGATGTGGTACTTGTTTTTATTTTCTATGAAATAGATGTTCTGTATACCAAAACAATCGCAAGAGCGAATGACAGCACTGGCATTATGGGGTTGATAAATATCCTCTATAACAACGGTAAGGTATCTGGTTCTTGCTGCTAGTACATTTTCTATCAAGATAGTTTGGAAGGAGTAAAAAATGAAGCCAGATAAGAAGTAAGCGTATTGTCCAAAAATGTTCGTAGATTAATCCTAAAGGATTAAAAATACGGAAATAATAAATAAAAAATAACCTTGTGAATAATTCTACTCTTCTGGTTTTATAGTCAACAATCTGATCAATTCAATAAACTCTTTACCCGTTTCAATATCACAACCTCTAATGACTAGTTCGTCGTATTTTGTTTCTGTTTTTACCTTGATCTCCATCGAAGTCCAGGGAGACTCTTTTCCAGTTATAAAAACAATATCGTTGTATGAGATGTGTTCGTGAAGGATGTTTTTATGCTTGTTGACGCCAATGTAATAAATGCGTTTGTCCGTCGCGACGATAACCCCTAAGGTATTTTTGATGGAACCTTCCATCAGGTAGAGTATTGTTTCGTCTGACTTTAGGCTATTAATGAAATTATCGTAAGCTATGGAAGCATGCGCAGGAGAATATCCCAATTGGCTCAATCTATCTGTAAAGTCTACTCTCATACTGTCCTGCGTTTACATTTACATTTATTTACCGATTACCTTTACCAAGGTATACGGATATAGGCGCCAATATGTTTACATTCTTCTACATTTTTAATCAAAAAGTGTAGGTGTAGCCCCACTTCCTTTAACACTATCTTTCTTACTGGAATCCAGCGGATTAATAGCTACGACTTTGTTGGTTGAGAACTTGTTTCCTATGGCTCTATAGCTCTTCACTTCTGCAAATTGCTCAAAATCAACATTCAGTGTTGGAGAGCTCACATATTTACCTTTTGCAAAATCCACTTTTATTTTTGCCTTAGGGTTTGCGGTGATATAAATCATCTCCGATTTAGGATCTTCCCCCACAAAGTTGAATTTTTTGCCTAAAGAAGAGGTTTCTATGCCAAAACGCTTGATATAATATGCCTTATTTTTGCCTTCATAGTACAAGACTGAATAGATTTTTTCCGGATCAAAATTTTGAATGAGCATCACTTCTGAGCCTTCATAACGGTTGGTGAGCTCTGTTCCTGTAATCTCATAGTTTCCATCCTTATAAAACACAATCACTTGATCTTCTGAACCAAACTCCCCAAGAGCTAAACCTTTACCTTGAGTATTTAAACGAGCGGTTTCAGCATCGAACCATAGTTTTACTCCTCCTAATGTCGACTCGCCCGCTTCTTTCAGACTGACTTTTTTAACCGGATACTTGGTCAGTATATTTCCTTGTGATGTACGAGCCTTGATTTCCAATTCAGTAAAATCAAAGTCGAACACTTTAATTTTTGCTTTTGCAGTAGGAGTCAATGTAACGGAGATTTTCTCGGCCTCCGCATTTGGATTAGCTGTAAAGTATAAGACTTTAGACCCCTTCTCTCCTTTA
>JAQBNU010000028.1 GCA_028288365.1 Chitinophagaceae bacterium
ATGTGTACAACAGTACCTCCGGCAAAGTCAAGGATTCCTAATTTGAAGAAGAATCCATCAGGATGCCATGTCCAGTGTGCCAATGGAGCGTATACTGCAACACAGAACAAGACCATGAACAATACAAATGCACGGAAGTTGATACGTTCTGCCAATGCTCCTGAAATCAAGGCCGGTGTGATTACCGCGAATTTCATTTGGAAGAAAGCGAACAAAGCGAAAGGAATCGTGAAGACCAATTGATCCGTAGAGCCTAGTGCCAATTTGTGATCCATCACACCATTGAACATTAAGAACGTAAATGGATTTCCGATCCAACCTCCGATAGAGTCTCCAAAAGCAAGACTGAATCCGAAGATGATCCAGATTACAGAAATTACTCCCATTGAAATGAAAGACTGCAACATGGTAGAGATCACATTTTTGTGGTTTACCATACCACCATAAAAGTAAGCCAAACCTGGCGTCATTAATAAAACTAATCCCGATGCTACAATCATCCAGGCGGTGTCGCCTGAGTTAAGACCTTCTGTAGGGCTCGCTCCTGCGGCAGGAGCAAAGAGTGCCAGAATGGCTATCGCCAAAAGGACAAGTAGTGGGATCCATGTGGGTTTTTGAGTTTGCATAAAATTGAATTTAGAGTTTAAAGAAAATTGTTTGTTGAAAATTGTTTGTATTAGTATTTATAGATTACAGCTAGACCAACAGTAGTCTGCGAGGTTTTATCATACACCCCAGCCTGATCACTGTTGAAGAAATTCTTGTTAGCAGAGTCAATACGAACTTCTGGCTTGATCAATAAATGTGAGTCTGCAGTAGTGAATGTTGCAGTAATAGTAGTGGAGTTCATAACCACCCCTTCGTTGGCAGATACTCTTAGATTTCTTGCCGCAGAGCTGTTGTCAAAAAACTCATATCTTCCGCCAAGACTAAATTTAGGAGTGAAGGCATAATTTGTATAGAAAGCTACACCGCCCCAGTTTTTAGGAGTAGTCGGGCCACCTGTACCTTGGTAGTCTCCTTGTAAAGAACCTATCGCAGCATTTAAACCCAACAACCATTTTTCAGTAGCTTGAAATGTTGTAGTCAAATCACCCAAGTAATATCCTCCATCAGGATTTTTACCTGTCGAATCTGCGTTGGCTTCGTTTGAAGCAATACCGTTGATGTAGATATTCCATCCTTTAACCGGATTGATGAACAATTGTCCGATCGCTCCTTTTGAACGGTTGTTATCATACAAAGCATCAATGTTGTTGACAATACCCACCATCAAAGAGACTTTATCGCTGAAGGCATATTGTGCTTTCGCTCCTATGTGATAGAAAGGACCGTTATTGAATAAGTTGGAAAGAGAGTAGTTGTAGTTCAAAGGAGCATCAATTACCTCATATCCGATATGTGTACCGAACTGACCGGCTGTTAAGGTCAATTTTTTGAAAGGCCTCCAGTTGAAGTAAGCCTGTTTGATCGACATGGCAGTTGAATTTCCGCCCAATGGACCAATGGCATTACCATAGTTCCCTAAATCGGCGTTTGGACCAAAAGTCAAATCAACCACAACGTCTGTTTTTTCACTGGGAGCATATGTCATCTTAGCCTGAACCAATCCAATTCCCATTGTTCCGGATCTTTGATCAAATGCACGGGCATTTCCTGAGATACCCAAGTTATTTCTGGAAGCAGGATTATTCATGTTAGAAAAGTAATAGGCATCTATATAGCCCGAAAATTTAAACTTACTCCATTCAGATACAGGTTCTGCTGTTTTAAGAGAATCCTGAGCGATAGCTGAGAAACCGAATACAAAGCATAGTAATGTAATTGTTGCTTTCATCTTATTTGTTGTTTAAAGGGTGGAAAAATGATGTTCAATTGTTTTAACTTTTGCTCAACAAAGGTTGGACAACAAAACCATTATTCCAAAAAACAACTTTAAATCGCAACCTTATATCCGATTTGTATAGAATTATTTTCAAAAATAGGCTATTTATTGAACCTTTAAAATAAAAAACACGTACTTTTTTATAAAAAAAACTTAAAAAACAATCTTTGTGTATGTAGACCGCAAACAAAATATAACTATAGCAATTTGTAGTGTAATATTTCTACTTAAATTAAATAATGTAAAAAAATATTTTCAATGTATCAACTCAAAAATTCGATACGAAAACAAAAAACAACCCTCAAAAGAGGTCTATTTTCATACAAAAGAATAAGTACATTGATATTTACCCCCTAAAAAAAGCCCTTAAAATTAAAAAATAGCAGTTTTAACTTACACTGGTCTTTTGAAAGGCTTATTCTCTCTTAAAAAAATGAAAAATGGTGTTTTTTTTCATGACAAATTGAAAATACACTCATAATAAAGCCCCATACTTATTTATATAAGTATGGGGTTTTATTTCTACTATCATTATTGAACTGAGTTAGTATCTGATGGAACTCCTAGAAAATCTTCTTCGTCACCCATTTCCAGGTCTCCTAAAGAATCCACCACTTCTTTTTCTGGTCGGCGGGGACAATTCAAATTGATGGTCATTTTCTTGGGTTTCCTAAAATAGCCTCTTTCTATACTAAGAGAGGTGTCCTGGTACACTTTCTCTAAAAAGATTCCAAACATGGGTAAAGCCGTTTTTGAGCCTTCCCCGGTTTGAGAGGTCCTAAAGTGAATGCTTCTGTCGTCTCCTCCTACCCACATTCCCCCAACCAATCCTTTGGTGATGCACATAAACCAGCCATCGGAGTAATTAGACGTTGTTCCGGTTTTTCCACCTACTTCATTTCCTCTAAACACATTGTATTGGAACAAAGCCTGAGAGGTACCTCCTCCTTCTTCCGTTCCGCCTCTTAACATGTGTACCATGGCATAAGCTACCTCTTCACTGATGGCATCACGTGTTTTGGGAACAAATTCCTGAATGATATTGCCGTTATGATCTTCTATACGAGCTACATAATGTGGCTCGATCCAAATCCCCTTGTTGACGAAGGTGCAATAGGAACCTGTCATTTCAAATACAGAAACATCGCTTGACCCCAGGCAAAGAGAAGGGATTTCAGTTAAAGGGCTTTCTATTCCACAAAGGTGCGCGTATTTCACCACTTCATCGATTCCAACCAGGTTCATGACTTTGGCCGCAATGGTGTTGATGGATTTCGCCATTCCTCTCCTTAAAGTCAGTGAATCATAAGTATATACCCGGTCGGCATTTTTAGGAGTCCACACCATGTGTTTTCCATTTTCATCGTATTCGAAGGTGATCGGCGAATCCTGCACTAAATAGCAGGGACTATATCCATTGGCCAATGCCGCGGTGTATACAAAAGGCTTAAAGGCTGAACCCGGTTGACGCACGCTTTGCTTGACGTGATCGTATTTAAAGTGTTTGTAGTTAATTCCACCCACCCAGGATTTAATTTCACCGGTATATGGATCCATGGTCATGAATCCTGTATGTAGAAAATGCTTGTAATAACTGATGGAATCCAAAGGAGATAAAACCGTGTCTTTTTCACCGTCCCATGAAAACACCTTCATAGCAACCGGTTTTTTCATGAAATACCAAACAGAGTCTTTATCGTGAGGAAATCTCGCTGTCAATTTTTTATAGCGATCTGTTTTGGTCGCCGCATCATTGATGAAATTGGGAATTTCTTCTTTGTTCTCGTATCTCCAGGGATTATGTCCTTCCCAATGTTTGAAAAAACGTTTTTGCAGTGTTTTCATGTGTTGCTGCATGGCTTCTTCGGCATGTGTTTGAATGCGGGAATCAATAGTCGTATAAATCTTCAATCCATCCCCGTATAAATCTCTGCCTGTTTTTTTACACCAGGTCAATAAAAACTGGCTCAAAACACCTCTAAAATAGGTGGCGATACCTTGCGTGTGATTTTCAACACTGTATTTCAATCCCAATGGTTTCTGAATGTCATTATCATGCTCCACCTGGGTAATCAAGCCATTTTCTAACATCAGGTCGAGGACAACATTTCTCCTACTGAGGGCATTTTTAGGATGCAGTATCGGACTGTATAAAGTGGGCGCGCGCAGCATACCGACTAACAAAGCTGCTTGTGGTACGGTTAAGCTATCTTGAGATCCGGCGAAAAAGGTTTTAGACGCCACTTTAATACCAAAAGAGTTACTTCCAAAGTCTACTGTGTTCAGGTAAAGTGTCAGGATTTCGTTTTTAGTATAGGCACGCTCTAATTTGATGGCCAGTTTCCACTCTTTTGTTTTAGCCAACAAAGTGGATACTCCCGGTATATAGCCTAACCATCCCTGGTAATCATCGCCTCTTGTTTTGTAAAGGTTTTTAGCCAATTGTTGGGTAATGGTACTCGAACCACGCTGATCACCTTTGATCAAATAATAAAAAATGGCAAAGAATCCTTTAAAGTCAATTCCTGAGTGATCGTAAAAACGAGTGTCTTCTGTAACGATCAATGCATTCAATACATTGGGAGATATTTCTGCAAACTTCACCGGTGAACGGTTTTCTCTATAGTATTTTCCTAGCAATACACCATCGGAAGAATATACCTCGGAAGCCAATTCGTGTTTCGGATTTTCCAGATCGCCCCAATCAGGCATCTTTCCGAAGTACCCTAAAAAATTAATCTCTATTAACAATGAAAAGACAATGGCATGATACGCTACTGCTGCTGCCATGATCCACAAACCCTTTACCCAACGCTCCGGCGACATGTCTGTCCATCTCAACTTTTTAATTCCCATTATTTACTAAATGCTATCTATTGTAATAAATCTCTTTTCTAAAAGAATGTGGATGAATTATTTTTCTTCGATTAAGATGTATACATCTTCGGAAGGTTTTTTCATCAGGTATTTTTCTCTGGCAAATTTTTCCAACTGTTGCTTATTGCTAAGCAATGCCTCCCGCTCTGTCTTTACTTCTTCTATTTTATCTGTATAGTAACGTTGATCTTCGATTAACCGATTCAATTGCTTTTTCATTCGAATCTGATTGACGAAATCGTTGGTATCAAAAAACATCATCCACACTAAAAAGCCAAATGCAAAAAGGAAATAAAAGCTCTTGAAGAAGGGAGGGATTTTGGATAACATGGCCACGTTATTTTACGGTGCAAGATACGCATTTTACGCCATATTCTAAATTAGAAAAATGTCCATCTCTTGAATTTAATCGAAGAGAAAATGTAGAACAGCTTCGTTGTACCTCCGAGGTTCTCCAGAGTACTTCCGAAGTACAACGGAGAACCTCGGAGGTCCGACGAAGGACTGATTTACTACTCCGTCGGACCAAAGAAGTACAAAGGAGTACTTCGGAAGTCCGCCCGAGTACTTCCGAGGTGCAACGGAGGACCTCGGAGGTCCGACAGAGTACTGATTTACTACTCCATCGGACTAAAGAAGTACGACGGAGTACTTCGGAAGTACAACAGACAACCTCTGAACTAAACTAGATGACCTCGGAGGTAAACTAGGGGGTACTAAAATGGTACAAACAAAAAAAACCAGCCATTGACGGCTGGTTTTTTGTTGATCAGATTGTTCTGTTCAATTATTTTCTGAATTTTTTACCAGGGAAATAAGCTGTTTCTCCTAGTTCTTCTTCAATTCTAAGCAACTGATTGTATTTAGCCATACGATCAGAACGAGAACAAGAACCTGTTTTAATCTGACCGCAATTTAATGCTACAGCCAAATCAGCAATCGTGTTATCTTCTGTCTCACCGCTTCTGTGACTCATTACCGTAGTGTAGTTTGCTCTTTGAGCCATAGATACTGCACTGATGGTTTCAGTCAATGAACCGATTTGGTTAACTTTTACCAGGATAGAGTTAGCGATTTTTTTATCGATACCTTCTTGTAGACGAGTGACGTTGGTTACGAACAAATCGTCACCTACCAATTGTACTTTATCTCCAACAAGGTTTGTCAATTCTTTCCATCCAGACCAATCGTCTTCCGCCATACCGTCTTCGATAGAAGCGATAGGATAACGCTTCGCCAAGTCAGCCCAGAACGCAGCCATTTGAGAAGAAGTTAATTTTTCACCTGTTGATTTCTTCAAGTGATATAATTTAGAATCTGCATCGTAGAATTCAGAAGCTGCTGCATCAAATGCAATCATGACGTCTTCACCTGGTCTGAAACCAGCTGCTTCGATTGCTTGAATCACAATTTTCAATGCTTCTTCGTTAGACGCGATATTTGGAGCGAATCCACCTTCATCACCTACGTTAGTAGACATTTTATTTGCTTTCAATACTTTCGCCAGGTTATGGAAAATTTCAGATCCCATTTTCATAGCTTGAGTGAAAGACTGTGCGCCTACCGGCATGATCATAAACTCTTGAAAATCAATAGAGTTGTCTGCATGGCTACCACCGTTCAGGATGTTCATCATTGGAACAGGAAGAGTGTTTGCACTTACTCCGCCGATGTAACGGTATAAAGGAACATTCGCTTCTTGTGCAGCCGCTTTAGCCAAAGCTAGAGAAACACCAAGGATGGCATTTGCACCCAATTTGCCTTTGTTAGGAGTACCATCTAATTCGATCATGATCTTGTCTAGCAAGTTTTGTTCGAATACAGAAGCACCCAATAATTCAGGACCTATAATTTCATTTACGTTGTGAACTGCTTTCAATACGCCTTTGCCCATGTAGGCCGACTTGTCACCATCTCTCAATTCCACCGCCTCGTGAGTACCTGTAGAAGCGCCTGATGGCACGGCAGCACGACCAATGAAACCATTTTCTGTGCGTACATCTACTTCTACTGTTGGGTTACCTCTTGAATCAAAAATCTGTCTGGCAACAATTTGTTCTATTAGACTCATGTTATAAAAGTTTTAGTTATTACGTTTTTATTTGGAAAGCAATTTAACAAAATCATCAAACAAATAAGCAGAATCATGTGGTCCTGGTGCTGCTTCCGGGTGATGTTGCACTGAGAAAGCAGGCTTGTTTTTGATTCGAATGCCTTCTACTGTATTGTCATTAAGGTTGATATGTGTGATTTCAACGTTTGGATTTTTTTCTACTTCTTTTGCATCCACGGCAAATCCATGGTTTTGAGAAGTGATCTCAGACAAACCTGTGATCAGGTTTTTCACCGGATGATTCAGTCCTCTGTGGCCGTTGTGCATTTTGTAAGTAGGAATGCCGTTTGCTTCTGCCAGGATTTGATGTCCAAGACAAATGCCGAACAATGGTTTCTCCGCTTTCAAAATATTTTTTACGGTATCGATTGCATACTTCGTCGCAGAAGGGTCACCAGGGCCGTTAGAAATGAAGTAACCATCTGGATTCCACTTTTGCATTTCTTCAAACGTAGTCTCACCAGGGTATACTTTGCAATAGATATCTCTTTCGGTAAAGTTATTCAGGATATTTCTTTTCACGCCCAAGTCAAGTACTGCTACTTTCTTTTTTGCATTAGGATCTCCAAGAAAATAAGCTTCTTTCGTACTCACTTTGCTGGATAGTTCCAAGCCAGACATAGAAGGCACTTTTACCAAGATGGCTTTGAGTTTATCCAAATCATCTGTCTCTGAAGAAATGACGGCATTCATCGCTCCTTTGTCTCTGATCATTCTTACAATTTCACGTGTATCTACTTCACTGATTCCAACTACACCATTTTTTTCAAAGTAAGCCTGCAATGAATCAGTTGCATCTTTTCTAGAATACATAGAGGAAAATCCACGGCAGACAAGACCACTGAATTTTATACTGTCTGATTCTGTGTCTACGTCCACAGTCCCATAGTTACCAATGTGGCTATTGGTATTGATAATAATTTGTCCGAAGTAAGAAGGATCCGTATAAAGCTCCTGATAACCAGTCATACCGGTATTGAAACAAATTTCTCCGGTAGTAGTACCTATTTTACCGACAGCAATACCTTTGAAAAAGGTACCATCTTCTAACATCAGGGTGGCTGGAATTCTTTCTGTGTATTTCATCATTTTCTATTTTGGCAAAATAAAAAAAGGATTTGACAAAAGTCAAATCCTTTTCTGTTACAAATCTGTAGTGTTTATAAATACTATGGGATAGCTCCGTAACAAGTATTTATTCTGATTTTTATGATTCAGTAGATGTCTCTGCAGCATCTGCAGCCGGAGCAGCATCGCCTTTTTTACCAGTAGGACGACGACTTCTTCTTGTCGTAGCTTTTACTTTCGTGTCTTTTGAGTAGCCTTCATTGTAATCTACTAACTCAATGATGCACATGTCAGCGTTATCACCCAAACGATTTCCCGTTTTTAGGATACGTGTGTAACCACCCGGTCTGGTAGCGATTTTCTCAGCTACACCACCGAATAACTCCTTTAGGGATTCTTTGTTTTGTAAGTAAGAGAATACAACTCTTCTTGAGTGGGTAGAATCTGTTTTTGCTTTCGTAAGCAAAGGCTCAACATATTTTCTAAGCGCTTTCGCTTTAGCAACAGTTGTTGAGATTCTTTTGTGGGCGATCAAAGAAGAAGCCATGTTTGAAAGTAAAGCTCTTCTGTGAGATGTCGTCCTGCCTAAATGATTTATTTTTTTACCGTGTCTCATTTCCTGTTATTCTTCATCAATTTTATACCTTGAAACATCCATTCCGAAAGACAAATTTTTGTCTTGAATCAATTGCTCCAATTCTGCCAAAGACTTCTTACCGAAGTTTCTGAATTTCATCATGTCTGAAATATCAAGAGCAGCAAGTTCGCCTAATGTTTTGATATCAGCAGCTTTCAAGCAGTTGTATGCACGTACTGAAAGGTCAAGATCAGCAAGGTTAGTTTTAAGAAGTTTTCTCATGTGCAAGAATTCTTCGTCTACTGTTTCCTCTTCTTCTGCTTTCACTGATTCGAACGTCATCGTTTGATCAGAGAATAACATGAAGTGTTTGATCAAGATGTTTGCAGATCCTTTCAGAGCATCTTCAGGGTGAATAGAACCGTCTGTCAAGATTTCAAGAACTAGTTTCTCGTAATCTGTTTTTTGTTCTACCCTTGTATTTTCAATGCTGAATTTTACGTTTTTGATTGGCGTAAAGATCGCATCAATCGGAATATAACCGAATACTTGCTCAGATGGTTTGTTTTCTTCAGCCGGTACGTATCCTCTTCCTTTTTCAATTGACAATTCAATTTCAAAGTTAGTAGATGAGTCCAGGTTTGCGATCACAAAATCAGGATTCAATATTTGATAAGCAGAAGTAAACTTAGCGATATCACCAGCAGTGAATACCTCTTGTTTTTTTACGTTGACAACGATTCTGCTTTCGTTAACTTCTGAGATTTTCTTGAAACGTACTTGTTTCAAGTTAAGGATGATTTCAGTTACATCTTCCTTAACACCAGTGATTGTAGAGAACTCATGCAATACACCAGGAATTTTGATACCGGTGATAGCATAACCTTCTAGAGAAGACAATAAGATTCTTCTAAGAGCATTACCTATTGTTACTCCATATCCTTTTTCAAGTGGTTTGAATTCAAACAGACCATGAAAGTCATCTGCTTTTTCCATTACCACCTTTTCAGGCATTTGAAATGATAATATAGACATATAATATAACCGGGTTAAATTATTCTGATTAAGAAACTCTACTATTTAGAGTACAATTCGACGATTAGTTGTTCTTGAATTGGCTCAGGAATTTCATCTCTTTGAGGATAAGAAACAAATTTACCAGTCAATTGAGCAGTGTCCCACTCTAACCAAGAGAATCTCTTTCCACCACGTACAGACAAGCTGTCAGCGATTACTTCCAATGCTTTAGATTTTTCACGAACTGAAACAACGTCACCTGGTTTCAAAGAATAAGAAGGAATGTTTACCAATTCTCCGTTTACCAAAATGTGTTTGTGAAGCACCAATTGTCTAGCTCCACGACGTGTTGTAGCAACGCCCAATCTGTATACTGTATTGTCAAGACGAGCTTCCAAGAATTTCAACAAGTTTTCACCTGTGATACCTTGCTTACGAGAAGCTCTGTCAAATGTCTTAGCGAATTGTCTTTCCAATACACCATAGATGTATTTTACTTTCTGCTTTTCGCTCAATTGAACGGAATATTCAGAAGCTTTTCTTTTTCTATTTCTTCCATGCATCCCAGGAGGATAAGCCTTCTTTTGAAGTGCTTTATTCTCACCAAGAATTGGTTGGTTGAATTTTCTTCCAATTTTAACTTTGGGACCTGTATAACGAGCCATTTTCCCTGTATTTTATTTGATGTAAATAATAATCGAACTGCTAATTAAACTCTTCTACGCTTAGGAGGTCTGCAACCATTGTGCGGAAGAGGAGTAACGTCTTTTATTAAAGATACTTCAATACCTACATTTTGGATGGTACGAATAGCAGATTCTCTACCTGCTCCAGGACCTTTAACAAAAACTTCTACTTTGCGTAAGCCTAAATCAAAAGCTACTTGAGCACAAGTTTGAGCCGCAACCTGTGCAGCATATGGAGTGTTTTTCTTTGATCCTCTAAAGCCCATTTTACCGGCAGAAGACCAAGAAATTACTTGACCATTGTTATTTGTTACAGAGATAATGATGTTGTTGAATGTAGATTGGATGTGAACTTGTCCAACCGATTCTACTACCACTACTCTTTTTTTAGCTTTATCCTTTCTCTTGGATGTTTGTTGCTGAGCCATATCAGAATTCCTTATCTACTTAGTAACTTTCTTCTTGTTCGCAACAGTTTTTCTCTTACCCTTACGAGTACGGCTGTTGTTTTTTGTTCTTTGACCGCGAACTGGCAATCCTTTTCTGTGTCTCAATCCTCTATAGCAACCGATGTCCATCAAACGTTTGATGCTCAATTGTATTTCTGATTTCAAAACACCTTCCGTTCTGAATTCACTTGAAATAATAGAACGTATAGCGTTTGATTCATCATCATTCCACTCTGATACTACTTTATTGATATCAACGCCTGCTTTTGTCAAAATCTTTTGAGCAGAACGGCGTCCAATTCCAAATATGTAGGTCAAAGCGATTTCACCACGCTTACGATCCGGGATATCTACACCTGCAATCCTTGCCATAATAATTAACCTTGTCTTTGTTTAAACCTTGGGTTCTTTTTGTTAATAACATACAGCTTGCCGTTGCGTCTTATCAACTTGCAATCGACACTCCTTTTCTTAACGGAAGTTTTAACTTTCATTGTGGTAATCTATTTATACCTGTAAACTATTCTACCTCTACTCAAATCATACGGAGTCATTTCCAAACGGACCTTATCTCCAGGTAAGATTTTGATATAATGCATTCTCATTTTTCCAGAAATGGTAGCAATCAATGTATGACCATTTCCCAACTCCACTCTAAACATAGCATTGGACAGCGCTTCTACTATAGTACCGTCTTGTTCAATGTTTGCTTGTTTTGCCATGTTTAATTCTTACTATTCTCTACTTCTTCGATGTACTTAAATGTTGTCAGAATTTCTGCTTTCTCTTTTCTGATTAAAACCGTATGCTCAAAATGAGCGGAAGGTTTTCTATCAGAAGTTCGGATGGTCCAACCATCATCTTCCTGAACAATGCTTTTTTTACCTAGGTTAATCATTGGTTCTATGGCGATCACCATTCCCGAAACCAACTTAGGTCCATTTCCTCTTTTGCCGTAGTTGGGAACTTCAGGTTTTTCATGTAGTTTTTTGCCTACTCCATGTCCTACTAATTCTCTTACTACTCCGTAACCGAAGCCTTCTACATAAGATTGAATGGCAAAACTGATATCTCCTATTCTGTTTCCTTCGATAGCATTTTCTATTCCAAGGTAAAGTGATTGTTTCGTCGCTTTCAATAAGCTTGAAACCTCTTCACTCACTTTGCCTACTGGATAAGTATAAGCACTATCACTGTGAAACCCTTTCCAAAACACACCGCAATCAACCGAAATAATATCGCCTTCTTTCAATTCGTAATTACTAGGAAACCCATGCACCACCTGATCGTTAACCGATATACAAAGTGTACCTGGAAAGCCGTTGTAACCCTTGAAAGAAGGTTTACCACCCGATTCCGTAATGAAATCAAATGCTATTTTATCCAACTCGATGGTTTTGATTCCTGGTTTAATGGCTTTGGCAATTAAGCCATGCGCACGACCAAGGATATCAGCTCCTTCTTTAATGATGTCAATTTCTGCTTCCGTCTTGTAATAAATCATCTTCTATGATTTACACCATTATACTACAACTGGAGATTCAGCACGGCCTTTTAAGCGACCAGACTTCATCATCCCTTCGTAATGACGCATTAATAAATAACTTTCTATTTGTTGAAGAGTATCTAGTACCACTCCAATCATAATCAATAATGAAGTACCTCCGAAGAAGTATGAAAATTCTCTGGTAATGTTTGCCATGTTTGCAAAAGCAGGTAAAACCGCAACTAGAGCAAGAAATATAGCACCAGGGAAAGTAATTTTAGTCAAGACATCATCAATGTACTCTGATGTTTGTTGACCTGGTTTAACACCTGGTATAAAACCACCGTTACGTTTCAAATCTTCTGCCATTTGCTGTGGATTGACAGTGATGGCCGTGTAGAAGAATGTAAATACAATGATCAATGTAGCAAACGTAAGGTTATATTGCCATGAAGTAAAGTCAGCAAATGCCACTCCGATAGATTGAGCCCATTCGTTTCCTTCTCCAAGGAAAGGTGTAATCAAAGCCGGGACAAACATTACAGACTGAGCAAAGATAATTGGCATTACACCTGCACCAATTAATTTCAATGGCACGTATTGTCTTTGTCCGCCATACACTTTATTCCCAACCACTTGTTTCGCATATTGCACTGCGATGCGTCTCGTCGCCTGAGTCAAGGCTACTACTGCCATTACGACACCAAATAAAGCAAAGAACTCAATCAACAGAGGCAAGGCTCCTTGTAATTTCTTATGATCTACCTCAATCAAAATCGCTGTAGGTAATCTCGAAATGATACCTACCATGATCAACATTGAAATACCATTACCGATACCTTTCTCTGTAATTCTCTCTCCCATCCACATACAAAACATGGTACCAGCTACCAATGAAATGATACGGACAAAATTCATATAAACAGAATCCATACCTGGATAGATATTTTCTGGTTTAACGAATGCAGCCAAATAACCGATAGACTGAGCAAGCGTAATGACGATTGTCAGTAAACGAGTATATTGATTAATTTTTTTCCTGCCTGACTCTCCGTCCTTTTGTAATTTTTGGAAGTGAGGAACAGCAAATGTAAGAAGTTGCAATACAATAGAAGCAGAGATATAAGGCATAATACCTAGTCCGAAAACAGACACGTTATTGAATGCTCCTCCACTGAATACATTTATAATACCTAATAGACCTTCGTTTGTCCCGTCATCAGATTTAACAGTAGAAGGATCTATACCTGGCAATACAATAAAAGAACCAAGTCTGAATACCACCAAAAACAATAATGTCATGATGATTCTCATTCTCAATTCCTCTATCGAGAAAATATTCTTAATCGTGCTAAAAAACTTCTTCATTATACTAATTATATAACTGAAGTAGAGCCACCGGCTTTAGTAATTGCCTCAATTGCAGATTCAGAGAAAGCATGAGCTTTCACTTCACCTGTAAATCCTTTAAGCTCTCCTCTACCCAATACTTTTACTTTATCTCTTTTAGCCATCAAACCGTTGTTATACAAC
>JAQBNU010000064.1 GCA_028288365.1 Chitinophagaceae bacterium
ATATTCTATCTTTTCAGACAAAAATAGGGAGTTTATGCCGCTACGACCTGAACTTTTTCTTCTGCTACTGCAGTATCCACCACTTCAAAATATTTTGAGAACTCTTTATTATCAATCATTAGAGAAGGAGAATGACCTCCCCACACTAAAGAGATTTGATACAAGCCATTGAAGGTTCTGCCTTTGTATTTTTTACCTACTTCAAAGCCTGATAAGCTACTTATTGCAGGCTTGTTTACACATTGAAATTCAACGATACTAGATTGTGACATAGCCATGAGTGTTTGGTTATAATTGAATATAACCAAACGAAATGCCAAAAAGATCATTATCGTTAAATCACATGCAGTGCAAGCATGTAATGTGCGAAACCTTTAAGAAGGATTATTTGATTTTCTTCCTTTATAAACAATTTCAAGGGTCGCATTGATTTCAAAACCCAGCAAAACAATCAAAGACATGAAATAAATCCATAACATCAGTCCAATCAGAGCTCCAATAGAACCATAAACTTTGTTGTAAGAACTAAAATTATTGAAATACAGGATAAAAAGAACAGAGAATGCCATGGCCAAAAATGCCGCTATTAATGACCCCAATGAGAAAAATTTCCACGGATGAGTAATTGCAGGAGCTAGTGAGTAGATCAGAGAGAAACTCATTAAGAACAATAAGTAAGGTAATAAATAACGAATAATCGATATAAATATCATTTGAATCTGTTGATAAACGCCCACTTTGCTAAACACAATTTCAACCACTATTTGCAAAGCGATGGATGACAGTAGACAGAAAACAAGTAAAAATAAAATTTGCACACTGATGACAATGCGTTTAATAAAACTTCTGTCGTCTTCTGTCTTATAACATTTATTAAATACATTGATCATTGCCACTATGCCATTTACAGAAGCATACAGTGTAAATAAAAAACCAAACGACAGCAATCCTCTTTGAGGACGAGCCACGATATCATAAATAGTAGATTCTGCTACCTCATAGATGCCACGCGGCAAAACCTGTTCAAGCGTATGAAGAATAGCCGTATCAAGGTGTTCAATAGGAATATGTGGAATCAGAGTAAATAAAAATATAATGGCAGGAAAAATAGAAAGCACAAAACTATAAGCCATGCTTCGCGCCATTTCCATGATATGATCTTTTTCTAGTTTGGTAATGAGAATTTGCAGAAAGTGAAAAAGCGAGATCTCATATTTTTTCAAATGAATACTAGTCAATCGGCGTTGCCCCCATTGCATAGATTCATCTATTTTTAACCAAGCTTTGATCTTTTTCATGACTCAAAAAAACGATGCATTAATTGTTGAAAATGTCCACCCGGCATAGCAGGTTTTGCGGTTTGCTTATTGACAAATACCAATGTGGTTTCTGAAACATTCAACAACACATTCGCTTCATTGTATACTTCATATTCAAAACGAATGCGTATACCAGGCTTATCTTTGATGATTATTTTGATCGTCAACAAATCATCGTAACGTGCCGGCTTGATGTATTTGGTTTTGTATTCCAATACAGGCATCATGATACCTTCATCTTCCATCTCCTTATATGAAAAACCAATATGTCTGAATGTCTCTACACGAGCAACTTCAAAATAGGTGGCATAATTGCCATAGTACACATAACCCATCTGATCTGTTTCGGCATATCGCACACGGAGTTGAATTTCGTGGTGGATCATGAGACTATTTGATTTGCACTTTGTCTAAATAATTGCGGTAACGATTGGCATTGTTGATATGATCGTTATAGGTCTCGGTAAAATCATGAAAACCTAAACGCGTACAACTGGCACAGAAGTACAGGTATTTATTCTTTTCATAATTCAACACGGCATCAATACTGGCAATGGAAGGAAGATCAATAGGTCCCGGAGGTAATCCTGTATATTTATACGTGTTATATGGACTATCAATTTGCGTGTGTCCTTGATAGATTCGTTTAATGCTAAAATCACGGAGAGCATACTTAACAGTAGGATCCGCTTGCAAAGGCATATTAATATTTAAGCGATTAATGTACAAACCAGCTATTCTGCTTCGTTCACTTTGTTGATTGGTTTCTGCTTCTACAATAGAAGCCAATGTACTTACTTGGACAGGAGTCAAACCGATAGCTTTGGCTTTATTTAATCTCTCAGTGGTCCAAAAAGTTCTGTATTCGTTATGCATTTTATCTAAGAAATCGCGACCCGTTACATCCCAATACACCTGATAAGTATTAGGAATGAACATGCTCATAAAAGTAGTTGTGTCAAAGCCATAACGATGAGCTGTTGCGGGATCTTTCAGATAAAAAAGTAACGAATCAGAAGAGAAGTAAAACTTACTCCCCACTTTTTCCGCCAAATCTTCTTTCAATCTTATATTATTAAAGGTAAGTTTTACCGGCTCTTGCTTTGCATTTCTTAGCAAGCGTACCACCTTTATATTATTACTATTTGCTTTGATCAAATAACGTCCTGGCCTTACTCGTTCCTGATAGCCTGCCAACTTGGCGATAAAGGCAAACGATTTAACATCCTGCATCATATCGTTTTTCTTTATACTATCCAATACTTCCGGAAACGTTGCACCCTTTCTGATGTAGAGGTAACCATCACCCTTTTGCCATTGAAAATTTGGCGTAAATAAAATCTGATAGATGTAGTAAGAGAAACATACAAACAACAACATCGCTAACACGATGAGCTGACGGAGACGATATTTTTTGCGGTCCATTTGCATATTGACTGCGGTCTTATTAAGTTGATGAGCTTACAAGTTAAGCAAAAAGCACATCGAAATAAATACATGGCCGGTTCATCTCTCAAAATACATCCTGATAATCCTCCTCCGAATAAAATAGCCCAAGTGATCGAGATCCTTAAAAAGGGAGGAGTGATCATTTATCCTACTGATACAGTATATGCTATGGGTTGTGATATCTCTCAGCCTAAGGCCATTGAAAGAATCTGCAAAATAAAAGGCATTGACCCTGCTAAACATCAGTTTTCCATTTTATGCCATGACATCAGTCAGGTTTCTTCTTACACCAAACAGTTGCCTAATGCGGTATTCAAGTTGATGAAGAAAAAACTTCCAGGCCCTTATACCTTCATCCTGCCTATTGGAGGAGACATTCCAAAATCTCTTTATTCCAAAAAGAAAACCATTGGGATCCGTGTTCCTGATCATCCTATCATCAATTTATTGGTCAATCAATTGGGAAATCCTTTGTTGACAACATCGATTAAGCATACCGATGAAATTTTAGAATACATGACGGATCCTGAAGAAATCTTTGACCGATATAAAAATCTGGTAGATCTTGTGATAGACGGAGGACCAGGAGACAATATACCGAGCACGGTCTGGGATTGCACGTCTGACGACATCGTATTGTTGCGAGAAGGCAAAGGCGACACTGACCATTAACCTTGTTCTGTACTCTTTGATTGACCGATGAACCCACAAGATTCTTCTTCTCTTTTGATCGAGTTGCACTACCTTCCCTGTGTACATTTTTTTTCTGTACTCAGTCAACATGAAACCCTTATTTTGGAAGCACATGAAACTTTTCAGAAACAAAGTTATCGCAACAGAACACGCATCCTTACAGCACAAAAAGTAGACAGCTTGCACATACCTGTTTTGTCAGGTAATTCTCACCTGCCTATACGTGACCTTCGAATTGATCACAGCCAGAAATGGCGCCTGGTCCACCAACGAGCCATCCAATCTGCCTATGGGAAATCCCCCTTTTTTGAATATTACGCCGAAGATATTTTAAGACTTTACGACAAGCCTATAGACTTTCTTTTCGATTTTAACTTACTCCAACTGACACTTTGTCTCAAATTATTGGGATGGAAAAATAAAATAACATTTACTACTGATTATCAAGAATATAGTAATAAAACAGAAGGCCTTATCACTGACCTACGGGAACAAATTCACCCAAAAAAACCTTCCGATGTAGTGTTTACACCCTATCAGCAAACCTTTGGCAGGCAATTTGAGTCTAACCTCAGCATCATCGATGTATTGTTCTGCGAAGGCAACAATAGCTATCCATACATGAGGACATAACGTTAATATAAATAATCCGTATAATTTGAGAATTATGCGGAACCAAAGGATGCAATTTAAATCATCCGAATCCGTTCTTTAAACGGAAAAATGCTAGATTTACACGAAGTTAAAAGACTAAATTGATGGAACAGAAATTCTCAAACAGAGTTAAAGAGGTTATCTCTCTTAGTCGGGAAGAAGCATTGCGTCTGGGTCATGATTACATTGGCACAGAACATCTTATGCTTGCCATGATTAGAGAAGGCGAAGGAGTAGCCATTAGTCTTTTGAAAAAACTCGGATTATCAATGGATGAACTCAGGACATCCATCGAAAATACAATCAAAGGGACTGCCACAGGTAATACCAATATCACGAATATACCTTTGACGAGACAATCTGAAAAGGTGTTGAAAATAACTTACCTGGAAGCTAAAATTTTCCAAAGTGAATTGATCGGAACAGAACATTTGTTGCTTTCTATTCTTCGCGATGAAGACAACATCGCTACACAAGTATTAGCAAAATTTGGAGTAACATACGCAGAGATTAAAGAAATGCTAGAATACCATACAAACAGCAATCCTAAAGCAAAAGGCGATACAGACGATCCGGATGATGACTCTTCTAAGTTGTTTGGTAGCGGCGCTGCAGCAGGCAAAGATGCTGGTGCAAGAGCAACCGGCGAAAAGTCAAGAACTCCTGTTTTGGATAATTTCGGCAGAGATTTGACGAAGTATGCAGAAGAAGGTCGTTTAGATCCAATTGTAGGACGTGAAAAAGAAATAGAACGCGTTGCACAAATCTTAAGCAGAAGAAAGAAAAATAATCCTATTCTGATTGGAGAACCGGGTGTAGGTAAAACAGCTATTGCTGAAGGCCTTGCATTACGTATCAACCAGAAGAAAGTATCTCGTGTCTTGTTTGGCAAACGCGTCATTACACTTGACCTTGCTTCTTTAGTGGCCGGTACAAAATACCGAGGACAGTTTGAAGAGCGAATGAAAGCGGTAATGAATGAGTTGGAAAAATCTCCTGAAGTGATTCTCTTCATTGATGAGATCCATACCATCGTTGGAGCAGGCGGAGCCTCTGGTTCTCTGGATGCATCCAATATGTTCAAACCAGCGTTAGCACGGGGCGACATCCAATGTATCGGTGCCACCACGCTTGATGAATACCGTCAATACATTGAAAAAGATGGTGCATTAGCGCGTCGTTTTCAAATTGTAATGGTAGACGCTACTACTCCTGAAGAAACTGTTCAGATATTAGCCAACATCAAAGAAAAATACGAAGACCACCATCACGTAAACTATACAGAGAAAGCAATAGAAGCTTGCGTGAAATTATCTGATCGATACATCACCGATCGTTTCCTTCCGGATAAGGCGATTGACGTATTAGACGAAGCAGGCGCACGCGTGCACATCAATAACATTCATGTTCCTTCTGAGATTTTAAAACTCGAAGAATTGATCGAGAATGTGAAGAAAGAAAAAAACAAAGTCATCAAAAGTCAGAAGTTTGAAGAAGCTGCTCACTTGAGAGATAAAGAGAAAAAAATCTTCGATCAGCTTGAACAGGCAAAAGGCCGTTGGGACGAAGAAACGAAGAAAAAGCGTTACGACGTTACCGAAGAAAACGTAGCAGAAGTAATAGCCATGATGACTGGCATTCCTGTAAGCAAAGTCGCTCAGACAGAAGGAACAAAACTTCTCAAAATGGGTGAAGAGCTGAAAGGAAGTGTAATTGGTCAGGATCCAGCCATTGGCAAATTAGTAAAAGCCATTCAACGTACCCGTGTTGGATTAAAAGATCCGAAAAAACCGATTGGTTCTTTCATCTTCTTAGGTCCTACTGGTGTTGGGAAAACGGAATTGGCGAAGACACTTGCTCGTTACTTATTCGATAAAGAAGATTCTTTGGTGCGTATTGACATGAGTGAGTACATGGAGAAATTCTCCATCAGCCGCTTGGTTGGAGCGCCTCCAGGATACGTTGGATACGAAGAAGGTGGTCAGCTGACAGAAAAAATTCGTCGTAAGCCATACAGTGTAATATTGTTGGATGAGATTGAAAAAGCTCACCCGGATGTATTCAACTTGCTATTGCAGGTATTGGATGACGGTATCTTGACAGATGGATTAGGAAGAAGAGTAGACTTCCGCAATACGATCATCATTATGACTTCAAATATTGGTGTAAGAGATCTTAAAGATTTCGGTGCCGGTATTGGATTCAGTACACAGTCTCGCAAAGAGAACATGGACGATATGATGAAAGGCACTATACAAAATGCTCTTCGTAAAGCGTTCTCTCCTGAATTCCTGAATCGTTTGGATGATGTGATTGTATTCAATAGTCTGGAAAGAAGCGATATTCATAAGATCATAGAAATCACATTGAAACATGTGTTTTCAAGAATTCTTGCCTTAGGATACAACATTGAGTTGACAGAAAAAGCGAAAGACTTCTTGGCCGATAAAGGATTCGATCCTAACTACGGAGCCAGACCATTGAACAGAGCTGTTCAGAAATACCTGGAAGACCCCGTGGCAGAAGAGATCTTAAAAGGTGATCTACAGCCTGGCGATATCATCATCGCTGACTACGATGGAACAAGTGAAGAATTAAACTTGGCCATCAAGGATAAAGCACCTCAAAAGACAGATGAGAAATAAAAAAAGCCCCGCTAAATTAGCGGGGCTTTTTTTATACTCTATATTTTTATCTGATGTGTGATGATCATACGCCATTAGGAATTTCCAGAATGAATGTCGTCCCCTCTCCTAAGACACTTTCAACAACAATACTTCCTTTCAATTTACCCATTACTTCTTTTGTAATGTAAAGCCCCAACCCAGATCCTTTGGGTCTTTCAGAGGCTCTGTAAAACATGTCAAATATATTGTTGACAACAGATGCATCTATACCTATACCGTTATCTGCCATTCTGATGATTGCTTTTTTTTCATTTGAATACAATTTAATATCCAAAACAGAACGCTCTTTATGATCGTCATAATATTTAAGCGCATTTGAAATTAAATTATTAAAAGCAATACGTATCCGTAAACTGTCTCCATAAAAAGGTGATTTCTGATTCACTTCCACCGCGATATCTACTTTGCTCGCATCATCACCATAAGGTTTATTTAAATCCAGACATTGCTCCAATAGATTTTTGAAATCAATTTCTTCATTCAAAACATCGACTCTATAATTTCTGGAGAAATCAATTAAACTATTTACATAATCGTCTAACCTTCTCAGACTTTTCTCCTTTAACAAATTATAGTATAAAATTTTCTCGAAGCTTTTTTCTTCTTTGCTCAATTCTATCAAGCCCAGAGAGGAAGCGAGCGGTGCTCGCAAATCATGGCTTACACTGTATACAAAGCGATCTAACTCGCTGTTGATTTTCTGAAGTTCAATGTTTTGTCTATTCAAATCTTCAACAAGCATTTCAAATTTTTTCTCCGATCGCTTGGTTGACTTAATAATAAGATAAAGCATATAATGGCAAAACACCAAAACGCCAATGACGTTAAACTCTGCCACTATTGCAATTTGATCAGGCCTATAGCCATTTATTTTAAACAAAGAAAAATCAGTAGCAAAAAGTAAGGCGATAAAAAGTATAGGATGACAGATATGTAAGTAATAGATAAGCCTATTTTTATAATCCACTATAAAGGGGATACTAATAATGAGTGGAATGTAAAAGAGAAATACTAAAGACGTAAATCCTAGTTGAGAGCTTTGTACAAAAAGAATCACACTGCATAATAGAACCAGTGCATTTCCTGCAAAAGGAACATATCCTCTACTGTTCGCATAATAAAAAATACTTATAGCAAATAATGCAACACCCACCACCGCAGCACTCTCCCAAACTAAAAAATAAAAATCAGGTATAGACGTTACGGTAATGACTATAGCCGATAATTTCATCAGAGTTGATAATAACTCCTGTCGTTCTTTGACAGTAGTAAGCTGAGTCAAACCAACCTCTGATTCGTTTATCATGATTTGTATTCTTTTACAGCATCGACAAATGCCTTCACCATATATTTATCGGTATCTGGATACAAGCCATGCCCTAAGTTGGCTATGTAACGCTGAGTTCCAAAGGCATCCAGCATTTTTTTCACCTCAGCCTCTATTCCTTTTGAATTTTGATACAATGCACAAGGATCTAAATTGCCCTGCACTGTTTTATTGGCTCCAATGATCTGACGCGATTCTTTAGCATCCATCGTCCAATCTAATCCAATGACATCACACTCCATTTTTGCAAACGAAGTTCTTGCTGAAAATGCTCCTTTTGCAAAAAGAGTAAGAGGAGCGATATGATTTAATTCATTACAAATACGATCCATATATACCCCAGAAAATTCATGGTATTGCTCAGGACTCAAAATATTTGCCCAAGAATCAAATACCTGAAGCATATCTGCACCTGCTTCTACCTGACGTCTAAGGTATGCGATGGTAGCATCAGTAATTTTATCCAAAATCACTTTTGATCTTTCCGGCTCTGTATATAAAAATTTCTTGGCTTTAGAAAAAGTTTTAGAACCCTGACCTTCTATCATGTATGCGAAGATGGTCCATGGAGCTCCCGCAAAACCAATCAAAGGGACTCTTCCATTCAATTCTTTTTTTGTAATACGGATAGCTTCGTAAACATATTCCAATTCATCTGCCGCCTGCACCCCTAGCAATGCAGAGATGTCTTTGTCGTTTTCAATGGTCTTTGGAAAAAACGGCCCTTTACTTTCTATCATTTCATACGGAAGGCCCATGGCTTCCGGAATCACTAAGATGTCCGAGAAAATAATGGCAGCATCTACACCCAAAATATCCACTGGTTGTATGGTTACTTCTGCAGCTAGAGAAGGTGTCATCACTAATTCTCTAAAGCCTGACAACTTTTCTCTTACTGCTCTGTATTCAGGTAATATCCTCCCTGCCTGACGCATCAACCAGACTGGAACTCGTTCCACCTTTTCTCCTCTTGCAGCACGCAAGATCAAATCATTTTTAAGTGTCATTTTTTTCTATGTAAATCGTGATTACAGATGGCGTTGCTCGTTTCGTTATTCTACTCTTCAATGAACACGACAATAATTATAAATGTATAAGACAAAAAATGGAAAGCTGTTAGTGAACCGCTTTCCATTTTTTGATTCTCTCTAGTGCTTCCAGGATATTTGTTTTAGATACACATAACGAAGCCCGCATATATCCTTTGCCATTGGTACCGAATATTTCTCCTGGAGTAAAAAAGACCGATGCTTCATATAACAACCGATCAACATAAGCCGGGATATCCGGTATGCCCTGTGGATTCTTCGGTTTGGCCCATAAGAATAATCCGACTTGTTTCTCTTCAAATTCAAAATCCAGTAAACGCAATATTTCTTCAATCAATACTCTTCGCTCCGCGTATTCACCGTTGCGTTTTGCATGCCACTCCTCTGTATTATCAAATGCTTTGATTGCTGCTTTCTGAAGTCCCAAAAACATTCCGGAATCTATATTAGATTTGACGGTCAACACTGCATCGAGGTATTCTTTCTTTCCTAAAATCATCCCGATTCTCCAACCCGCCATGTTGTGCGACTTGCTCAGTGAGTTGAGTTCTACCGCTACGTCCTTTGCGCCCTCCAATGACAAAATAGAAAATGGTTTTTTCTTATTAAGGACCAGACTGTATGGATTATCAAAAGCCAATAAAATCTTTTTTCGATGTGCAAATTTCACCAACTCCTGCAACTGTGCAGGATCAGCTTCTGCACCTGTAGGCATGTGCGGATAATTGACCCACATGATTTTCACTTTAGATAAATCTTCTTTCTCTAAACTTTGAATATCAGCGTGCCAGTTGTGTGCTTCACTCAAGTTATAATACCTGATGTTCGCACCAACGATATTGGCATTGGAAGAATAAGTAGGATAACCTGGATTTGGAACCAGCACTTCATCACCAGGATTTAAGAAAGCCATAGACAAATGCAATATTCCTTCTTTAGAACCCATGAGTGGTAAGACTTCCGTATTCGCATCTACTGTTACTCCATATGTACGAGCGTAAAAGCTTGCGATAGATTCTCTCAACTCAGGTACTCCACGATAAGGTTGATAACCATGGGATGAATTCCCTCTGGCTGTTTCTACTAACGCATCTACAGAAGCCTCTGATGGCGGTAGATCCGGACTACCTATACCAAAACTAATAATCTTCTTACCTTCTTTATTTAGACGAGCAATCTCTTCTAACTTCCTTACAAAATAATATTCTCTTACCCCGTTAAGACGGTTGGCCACCGGTATAATCATCGATCATTTCTCCTTTTTTGTATTCGCCTAATATTTTCAAATCTGTAACAATGGAATTAATACCAATGCTTCTCTTAAAATCATCGTAATTGCTCCACTCACAATCTACGTAAAA
>JAQBNU010000087.1 GCA_028288365.1 Chitinophagaceae bacterium
ACTTCAGGTAGTGGCGTGGCGACTACACCAAGCAGCAATACTTCAGGAGTAACCGGCCTTACAGTAGGAGCCGCAACAGTTTTCAAATGGACGGTGACCAACGGTGCCTGTACAGCGAATGCTTCTGTTACGGTGACTTCAAGTGCAGGTATCACTGCCAATGCGGGTACGGCACAAAATGTATGTAACTCTACTACGGCTACATTAGCTGCTACTAATCCGTCACCAGGTACAGGAGCCTGGACAACGACTTCAGGAACGGGAGTAGCGACTACACCAAGCAGCAATACATCCGGTGTCACCGGACTTACTGTTGGTGCATCCACTACTTTCAAATGGACGGTAACCAATGGTACATGTTCTGCTAATGCTTCCGTGACGATTATTTCTGATGCACCAGTTACTTCTAATGCAGGCAGTAACTTTGGTATCTGTAATGCAACCACAGCAACGCTTGCCGGTACGAATCCAGCAACAGGAACTGGAACATGGACGGTCACTTCAGGATCAGGAAGTGTAACAGATATACATGCTGCAAACTCTGGTGTGACCGGTCTTACCGTCGGTACGACATCCACCTTCCAATGGGTCGTAACAAATGGATCATGTACTTCTGGAGCTTCTACTGTAACCATCACAGTAAGTTCTTCTCCTCAATCGAATGCAGGTACTTCGCAAGAAGTATGTAATACCACGACGGGTACGTTAACTGCCAACACCACAATAAGTGCTGGTACATGGACAGGCCCTGCCGGTGCTACTTTCGGTGATAGCCATTCTCCTAACACCAGTGTCAGCGGATTGATTGTCGGTGACAATATATTTACATGGTCGGTAACGAACGGTTATTGTACGACAGCAGCTACTTCTACTACCACGATTACGGTTGATGCTCCTTCTCAATCCAGTGCAGGGGCTGATCAATCCTTCTGTAACGTAACGACTGCTTCTTTAAATGCCGGTACTTCTGTAGGAACAGGTACATGGAGCGGACCTGCTGGCGTAAGCATCACAGATCCTTCTTCTCCAACAAGTGGGGTATCAGGATTAGCGGTGGGAGCGAACGTCTTTACGTGGAGCGTTAAGAGCGGTGTGTGTACAGCAGCTACTTCTACGATGACCATTACGGTTTCTGCTCCGGGTACAACCAGTGCAGGTCCTGATCAGGGATTATGTAATGTAACTACAACTTCATTAGCAGGTTCCGGTTCCGGAACCTGGACACCAATTTCTGGAACCGGAGTATTGACCACTCCTTCGAGTGCTACTTCCGGTGTGACCGGATTGACGGTTGGCGGAACTTCTGTATTCCAATGGACCGTGACAAGCGGAGCTTGTTCGGGTAGCGCACAGGTGAGTGTCACGGTATCGGCTCCCCCTACAGGTGCAGCGGGTACAGACCAGGGATTATGTAATGCAACAACAACAACTTTATCTGCAACAGGTACAGGTAGCTGGACTACCGCTTCCGGTACGGGAGTGGCTACCGATCCTACCAATACAAGTTCGCCTGTAACAGGCTTGACCGTGGGAGCGACATCGGTGTTCACCTGGACCGTTGTAAATGGTTTTTGTACTTCTGCTACGAATTTAAGTGTGGTGTCTTCTTCTCCGGCTACTTCCAATGCAGGCAGCAGCAGTACCTTGTGTAATGCAACGACCGCTAACCTTGCCGCAACAGGTACAGGTACCTGGACCACTACAGCCGGTACGGGCATAGTGACTACTCCTAGTGATCCTAATTCGGGAGTAACAGCTCTTACACCAGGACAATCTTCTGATTTCACCTGGACGGTAACGAGTGGTAATTGCTCGGCTACTTCTACTGTAACCATTGTTTCTTCTGCGCCGGTAACTGCTGATGCGGGTCCAGCGCAATCGCTATGTAATGTAACGACAGCTACTTTAGCTGGGGTAGGCACCGGTACATGGACAGCTGCTGCTATATCTGGTACAGGTGCAGTGACGAATCCTTCGAATGGTAATTCTGGTGTAACGGGTTTAACTATAGGAGCTTCTTCTACATTTACCTGGACGGTTACGAATGGCGCCTGTTCTAATGCGGCTAACGTAACGATTTCTGTTTCTCAGGGAACTACACCGGATGCAGGCTCAGATGCTACTTTATGTAATGTAACAAGTACAACTCTTGGCGCAACCGGTACTGGAACATGGACCATTACTTCTGGAGCGGGTACTATCGTTGATATATCCGACCCTCATACTGGTGTAACAGTAACCACTTCACCTGCTACGTTCACCTGGACGATCAATGGCGGAGGTTGCGGAAGTCTTTCTGATAGCGTGATTCTTACGGCTGTTGTATTGGCTAAACCTACTGTAAGCGGTTCAGGCACATCAGGCGTTTGTTCTGGAAGTACGTATACCTTCAACGTAACGAATATAGATGGAGGAGCGACTTATAACTGGTTGCAATCTTCTCCAGGCAGTAATGTTAATCTTCATACACCAACCAATACAACCAGTGTAGATGTAGACGCAACGTCTTCTGATTACATCGTTGTGAAAGTAGACAAAGGCGGATGTGAGGATACAGCTCATGTAGCGGTCATTGTATTGCCAGGCTTGCCTTCAAGCGGCGGTACGTTTCATCTGGCCACTTGCGCCGATAGTTTGTTATTGAAGACGATTGTATTTGATACGAACTTCTATACCGGATCATGGAGTTCTACAGATGGTGGCATCACCTTTAATCCTGTCACGGACTCTACCTTTATCTTGAAAAACTTCACGAACGGAAAAGATACCTTACATTTTACCGTAAGCGGTACCTGCGGTACCGCTACTTATACCTTCTATTTACAAGTAGGTGGAGAGTTCCTTTCCGCTGTCATGTCAGGACCAAGCGATACACTTTGTGTCGGCAACAACAGGGAACTGACCATGGAAGTGACTCCTGCCGATACCAACAATGCTTACACGTATGTCTGGGTAACGCATGTGAACTTTGATCATCCGGTGATTGACAATACAGTTCATCTGGACACCACAAGTGTCGGTGTATACAATGTCTCTCCTGATTCAGATAAGAATATTTACCTGGGTTATGTATACGATAAGTATTCCGGTTGCCAAGCGGCGATTGATACGGCCAGAGTATATGCTTCTACAGGACAAGACCTGAATGTACCAAACCTCATTACTCCAAACGGTGACCATCAAAACGATCACTGGTTATTGAGAGATAAAGTGACGCACCAGGATATTTTACCAGGTTCTAAATTTGATCTATACAACCGTTGGGGACAACGCGTTTTCACGATGGATAGTTATGACAACCGTTTCAACGCAAGTGGTATCTCTGATGGTATTTACTTCTTCAACCTGAAAGCAGGTTGCGGTGGTAAAGAGTATAAAGGATGGTTAGAGATTTTGGGTAATACGAATCCGTAATACGAATCTTATTCATTTTATAAAAAGAGCCAGTCGGAGTTATTTGACTGGCTCTTTATTTTCGTGGACGTCAGCCGCACCAGGCTTTGTGTTTGGCGGTCTTGCCCTTAAATCCCCTGAAGGGGACTTTCAAAACATCATCTTCTCGTTAAACCTACATCGGTGTAAGAAAGAGAAACAGAAAGAGAGCGGATAAATCATTCGCTCTCTTTCTTGGCTCTAAGCAAGTCCCCTTCAGGGGATTTAGGGGCAAGACAGTTTGAAGATTATTTTTGCCTTATATTCATCCGTGTGCATCTAAAAAAAGTATATGCTATTATATCATAGATCGCAAGTAATCAGTATACTTTGGTTGTATCGTCCTTATAACTGATCACTGTCCCGAAGCTTCGGGATCCACTGATCACTCTTTTTAAAAACTTAATCAGGCGATTTAGATTTTTTCTTTTTTATGCCTATTTTTAGGGCTCTTATCACACATACATCACAATAAATTATTTAAGCTTTTCGAATATGAACAACAACGATCTTGCAAGAAGATACGAGAAAGTACCTACGGAAGTATTTGGAAATTCGGTAGACGCCTCCAAAAAAGTAGCGAAAGAGATTGCTGATCTCATCAAAGCGAAACAAAAAGAAGGCAAGAAAGCGGTGCTTGGTTTGGCTACTGGTTCTACTCCTAAAAAAGTATATGCCGAGTTGCGTCGCCTGCACAAAGAGGAAGGTTTGAGCTTTGCCAACGTGATTACTTTTAACTTGGATGAATACTATCCCATGCAACCGGACGCCATTCAGAGTTACGTGCTGTTCATGAAACAACAATTGTTTGATCATGTTGACATCAAACCGGAGAACTATAACATTCCTGACGGAACATTAAAGAAAGAACAAATCGCTGCGTTCTGTGATGCCTACGAAAAGAAAATCGCAGATGCAGGAGGAATAGATATACAATTATTGGGTATCGGAGGTACCGGCCATATTGGTTTCAACGAACCAGGTTCACAAATTACTTCTAAGACCCGTCTGATCGCCTTAGACTACAGCACAAGAGCTGCTGCTGCTGCGGACTTTTTTGGATTGGCCAACGTTCCTACTAAAGCGATTACATTGGGTGTAAGCGCGATCATGTCTGCGAAGCGCGTGATCCTGCTGGCCTGGATGGAAGGCAAAGCCGGTGTAGTGAAAAAAGCAGTAGAAGGTGCGGTTACTGAACGCGTACCTGCTTCTTATTTGCAACAACATCCAAACGCTGTATTTATTCTGGATGAAGGCGCAGCGTCTAAGTTGACCAGAATAGATACACCATGGGAAGTGGACACGGTAGAGTGGACAAACTTCAACGTGAAGAAAGCAGTCACTCGTTTGGCACAAAAAGAAAAGAAACCCATTCTTAAGTTGACCGACGACGATTACAATGAAAACGGCATGAGTGATTTGCTGGCCACACATGGTCCGGCACATACGGTGAACATTAGTGTATTCAATCAATTGCAACATACCATCACCGGATGGCCAGGTGGCAAGCCGGGTGCAGAAGATATTACACGTCCTGAAAGAGCAAAACCTGAAAAGAAAAGAGTGATCATCTTCAGTCCACATCCGGATGATGATATTATTTCTATGGGTGGTACCTTCATCCGTTTGCATGAACAAGGACACGATGTACACATCGGTTACCAAACGTCTGGTAACATCGCCGTAGCGGATGATGAAGCATATCGTTTCGCGGATTTCGTAAGCGATTACAATCAGAAATTTAGTTTAGACAACAAACCTGCTGATGGTATTTTCAAAAAAGTGAAAGACTTTTTGAAAAGTAAAAAAAGTAGCAGCGATAAAGACACAGACGAAGTACGTCAGATCAAAGGGATGATCCGTAAAGGCGAAGCGAAAGCCACCTGCCGTTACGTGGGCTTGCCAGATGAGAACGCACACTTCATGAACCTTCCGTTTTATGAAACAGGACAGGTGGAAAAAAAACCGATCGGAGAAGAAGACATACAAATCATCGCTGACCTGATCGATAAAATCAAACCGCATCAAATCTTTGCAGCCGGTGACTTAGCCGATCCACACGGTACACACAAAGTGTGTCTGGATGGTATCTTCGCTGCAGTGAATCGTTTGAAAGGCAAAGATTACATGAAGGATTGCTGGGTATGGTTGTACAGAGGCGCCTGGGCAGAGTGGGACATCCATGAAATCGAAATGGCAGTACCAATGAGTCCTACACAAGTATTGCAGAAACGTTACGGAATTTTCAAACACCAGTCACAAAAAGATGGTGTGGTGTTCCAGGGTTCTGATTCCCGTGAGTTTTGGCAACGTGCAGAAGACCGCAACAACGAAACAGCAGAATTGTACAATAAGCTGGGTCTTGCGGAATACGCGGCCATGGAAGCGTTTGTACGTTGGAAATATTAGTCAGTTGTTATTGTTTTAATTAAAGTAAAAAAGAGGTTGCCGGTAACGGTGACCTCTTTTTTTATCCTCAAAATTGTTGTCACTTATCGAAAACAATTGTTTAAATTGATTGACATAATAAATTTTCTATGCCATGATATCTAACTATATTCTCTTACTTTTTTCCGCTTCTCTGCTTGCTTGTGCTTCTGAAAATCAAGAAGAGAAAAGTGAAGTGCCATTCAAACACCATGAAACCATTCACCAGGATTCTCATCACTTAGATTCCACAACGAATCCTTTTAAAGGTGCTACGTTTAAAACAGAAGCGGTGAAGAATGATAGTTTAGGATGGGGATACACGATTTACATCAATGGAAAGAAAGCGGTTACTCAACCGCATGTTCCGGGAGTACAAGGTAAAAAAGGTTTTAATACTAAAGCACAAGCATTGAAGACAGCCGACTTTGTGGTGTATAAAATACAGCATAACATCCTTCCTCCAAGCGTAACGAAAGAGGATCTGGATAGTTTGGGGGTGTTGAAATAAGTGATCAGATTGCTTTATGATGATGTAGCTCGAGTTACATACCAACCTTTTTCTTTTCTTTGGCGCTGCCCAAAAGAAAAGAAACAAAAGAAAAGGGAGCCACCAAAACCTCCCGCTAATTAGCGGGACACTCTTTTCGTGGATGCCAGCCGCACCATGCTTTTGTTGTTAAAAATAAGTAAAGTGATCAGTTATGTTCATAAAGTAATTTTTTTACTTACTACTGACCACATCTCACATATTACTTTTATATTGTACAAACTGTTTATCAGACATTCATGGAAAGTTTAACCGTGTTGGATTATGCGATCATCGTGGCTTACCTGCTGCTGATGTTATCCATAGGCTTGTTTTACAGAAAAACAGGTAACAAGCACATCGAAGCATTTTTTATTTCCGGGAAAAACTTCCCCTGGTGGTTGGCGGGTGTATCGCTGATCGCTACTACTTTCGCTGCCGATACGCCTTTGGCGATTACCGAACTGGTCGATAACAAAGGAGGAATTGCCGGCAACTGGATGTGGTGGAATTTTCTTGCCGGTGGGATGTTGACGACTTTCTTCTTTTCCAAATTATGGTACAGAGCAGATTTATTGACCGATCTGGAATTAATAGAAATTCGCTATTCCGGGAAGGGCGCGGCTTTCCTGAGGGGCTTTCGTTCTATTTACCTTGGAATATTTATGAATGGTCTTGTGATCGGTTGGGTGAACATTGCACTGGTTGCCATCCTTCAGATTTTCTTTGACCTGAGTGTTCATCAAGCCTTGTATTATTCTGCAGGTGCCATGGTGTTTACTGTATTGTATTCAAGTCTTGCCAGTTCATTGGGTTTAGCCATTACAGACTTTATACAATTCTTTGCCGCGATGATCAGCACCATCGCCTTGTCTTTATTTGTACTTGATGCTCCGGAAGTAGGAGGGATAGAAGGATTGAAAGCGAAACTACCTGATTCGGCATTGAGCTTTTTCCCTTCTTTCGCAGATATACGTTCCGGAGGAATTACAAATGCAGCAGAGGCTGTCACACTATCGATTGGATCTTTTTTCGCTTACGTCGGTGTGATGTGGTGGGCCAGCTGGTATCCTGGGAATGACCCAGGAGGTGGAGGATACATTGCACAACGTATACGTCGTACAAAAAATCAACAACATGCCATTGCTGCTACGTTGTTTTTTCAAGTGGTGAATTATTGTTTCAGACCGTGGCCATGGATCATCGTTGGTTTATCTGCCATCATTCTATATCCTGAGCTGGGCGCGGACGATAAGAAGTTGGGTTATGTCATGGCGATGCGCGATTACTTGCCTAACGGATTGAAAGGATTATTGATCACGGCTTTTTTTATTGCTTACATGAATACCGTTTCGAGTCAGTTGAACTGGGGAGCGAGTTATTTGGTGAATGATTTGTACAAGCGTTTTCTCCACCCTGCTTCTACTGAGAAACAAACAGCTTGGGCCATTCGCATTTCTTTTGCGATCATCATGGTTGTCGCACTGGCTATATCGCCCATGATTACGTCGATTGCGAAGGTTTGGTACCTGGTGCTGGAATGTGGAGCCGGCTTAGGATTGGTATTGATCCTGCGTTGGTACTGGTGGCGCATCAATGCCTGGGCAGAACTAACGGCCGTGATCATGCCGCTTATTGTATACGTGGTTTCGAATTATATCATGGGTTGGGAATTTCCTAATAGTTTTTACCTGACGGTAGCTGTGACTACCGTCAGCTGGATCATTGTCATGTACCTGACGAAACCGGTAGAGATGGACGTGTTAAAGAAGTTCTATCAGAGGGTTCAACCAGACGGTGCCTGGGGGCCTGTAGAAGATTCACTTCAGATTACGGAAAGATCTGAAAACATTGTGCCTTTGATTTTGTGTTGGATTTCTTCCGTGACGATGACGTACGGCATTTTATTTTTGATCGGATACCTGATCTTCAGGCAATGGAACGATGCCTTTGTGATGACGTCCATGATCTCCGGAAGTTTTGTGATCCTGGCGTATAACTCGCGTAAGATTAAAATATTTGCGAAATAGAAAAGAGTGATCAGTGGACAGTTGTCAGTGATCAGAAAAAAAAGAGACGCTAGAATTTTTCTAACGTCTCTTTTTTTTCTGTTGCGACAAATCGCAAATAAAATAGTATGGAGTATGGAGCGCGAGTAGAGAGTCATTCTCCATACTGTCTTGTGCCCACAGGGAGATTCGAACTCCCACACCACTAAAGGCACCACCCCCTCAAGATGGCTTGTCTACCAATTTCAACATGTGGGCATTGGCATGATCAAAGGTAATAAATTTAAAATGACTATCCATAAAAGATAAGCTTCCTTTTGCGTGAGGGATAGGAGCGAAAAGCCCACAGCGAGGTACACGGCCTGTTTCATGGATTGAAGGCTGACCGAGCGAGGACTTGTAGCGGATAGCCCGTCCCTGCTGATAAGCAGGGACACGCCCTACAGATAATAGAAACAATTAATTATACTGTATGCTCGCTAAATCTTGACAATCCAAATTGTTCAACATCATATCACTTCTCATTTTATAATCTTCTCACATCTTACCCATTTGTCTTTATCCTTTAACAAATAACTTATCAACAAGCACACAGAGCTTGAGCTATTGTAACAAAAAACTATTCTTTTCGTTTAAAAATCAGAGGATTATTAACAATATTCTTCTAATTTTAACGCATGCAAGTAGAGATCAGAAAAACTCCTGTTTTTATTTCCCTGAGTATAGGTTTGCTCTTTTACGGGTTGCTCAGCACGCTGACATCCGTAGTGATTTTGCATTTGAAAGAAATCTTCGGACTTTCTTATTCTATCTCTGCACTGATTCACCTGACGTTTTTCTCTACGTACGTGATCGCTTCTATTCCTGCCAGCCGCATTGTAAAGGTATGGGGATATAAACTCAGTTTGATTATTGGTTATTTCACGACAGGAATGGGTTGTATGCTGTTCTATTTTGGAATCAACAACCAATCTTATGCTTTGCTTATTATGGCGCTCTTTGTCATGGCTGTAGGCAGTACCGTCCTTCTTGTGGTCTGTAATCTTTACATTGTACTATTGGGCGACTATAAAAGAGCCGCAGCCCGTCTTTCTTTTTTGCATAGTTTTTATGCATTGGGTTGTCTGCTTGCTCCCTTGTATGCCTCTTCATGGATCAAGGAACAATGGGGGATCTCAGTGGACATGGACATGGACAGTTACATCACCACGTTGTCTTTGTATATCGGTACACCGTTCATCATCATGAGTAATCTCATGTATTTCCTCACGGTGATTTTCGTGTTTCTCAACTTGCCGGAATTTGACACACAACTTTTGAAACCGTGGAATAAATTTGAGGCCCGTCATAAAAAAATACACGTCATGCACTTTAAGCAATTGCGCTTAGGAGCCTTTGCAGTTTTCGCCTACATAGGCACTGAAGTAGCGTTGAGTGAATGGCTGGTTACTTTTTTTATTGATTTTACCTATCTCTATTGGGCAGGATATGTCGCGGGATTGTTGATTGGCTCTATTCTCTTGCTTCGCATCTCACCAAGAAAAATGTTATTGACCTATGCCATTGGTGCGGCGGTTTTATTGCTTTTCGCTATTCTCTCATCAGGCTGGACGTCCCTCTGGGCGGTGTCTGCCGTAGGTTTCTTTAATTCCATTTTATTCCCCACCATTTGGTCTCTTTCTATCAAGGGACTGGGACGCTTTTCAGAACAAGGTGCTGCCATCATGGTCATGGCGCACGTTGGTGGAGGAATCATTCCTTTTAATGTGGTGAACTTCGCAGCAGCAGGTGGCTATAAACTGGCATTTCTCATTCCAATGTTCTGCTATGCCTACATTATTTTTTACGCCGTCAGAGGCTCTAAGTTCTTGCGCAACGATGACGTTGAACTGTCTACCTTGCGAGCGATCAAACCGTCGAAGTAGGTATTAGTGATCAGTAACTTTCATTGCATGGTCAATCAGTCTTGCCTCTAAATCCCCTGAAGGGGACTTTCCTTCGAGATACTTTATTGAAAAATAATTTTAGACATGTTTATAATTATCATACCCGAGATTGATTCTACTCAAGTCCCCTTCAGGGGATTTAGGGGCGAGACAGTTCAATTGAATCATTCGCTTATCATTTAATACTACTTACAAATGAACTCTTTTTTCTTCCTTCGCCCGTTGAGTCGCGCTCTTTCTGAAGAGTTGAAGGATCATTATGTTTTTGATATTTACAAACAGACAAAACAAAGTGTGATCTTTTGTTTTGAAAAAATCGGACATCCTTTTTTCATCGAAGCTTTTTTTTCAGCAGAAGAATGTTTGTTGAATTTTCCTTCCGCACAATCACGGTCAAGGAAGGCGGTATCTATACTGAAAGAGACGAGAGGATTAAGAGTCTTGTCGGTAGAACAGGCAGAGAATGAAAGAACAGTTGTCATTCACCTCGAACAAGAGCTAAGTATTGTGTTCAAATGGTTTGGAAGACAAAGCAATATTTTGTTATGGAACAAAGGTGAAGTCGTCTGGATGCTGCGCAATAAATTGCAAAATGATTTGGACTATACAGCAGCAGTCCTGCATAAACCACGCACCTGGTCTGAAGAAGAATTTTTAGACAAAGGAGAAGATCTGAATGCCTTTATTCCTCAATTGGGAAAACAAGTCGTCGAAGAATGGGTTCACTATTCACATTGGAATGAAGTGACACATCCTCAGGACAGGTGGCGCAAGGTGAAAGCATTGCTGGATTATTTAGAAGATCCTACGTTTTATGTTTTGCAACACAACAACAGAGCACGGTTGAGTTTGTTTTATTTCAAAGAAGAAGGGTCTACACTTCTTGTCGAAGAAAAAAACATACTGGCGGCTGCGAATTTTTATTTTCAATCGTTTTATCGATACAATAGAGTAGAAGCGCTAAGAGAAAAGTTGGCACATTACTTCAACAGTAGATCGGCGGCTCTTGCCAAGCAAATTCTACAATTGACAAATGGCATCGTGGCGTTTGATGCCTCTATATCTCCTCAACAACTGGCCGATCTGATCATGGCCAACTTACATCTTTTTCAAAAAGAAAAACAAGCCGAAGTCTTTAATTTTTATACCAATGAAAACGTCCTGGTTAAAATAAAAGAGGGAGTGAGTGCAGCAGATTACGCGGGTGTATTGTACAAGAAATCAAAAAACAGACAGGCAGAAAAACAAAATCTTTTGGATCGTTTGCAGAAATTGAAATCGTTGCAGGAACAGTTGGTACAAGAATTTGTAGACCTCTCTTCCGCTGATGCCAGGCACTTGCTGAGTTTGCAGGAGAAATATTTACCGGTTTCTGTTGAAACGAAAAAGAGCAGAGAAGAAACTACACAACCGGTATTCAAAGAATATGAGTACCAGGGCTATCAGATTTTTGTGGGAAGGAATGCCAAGAATAATGATGAGTTAACCTTACACTTTGCACACAAAGAAGATTTGTGGCTGCATGCAAAAGATGTATCGGGTTCGCATGTCATCATTAAGCACAAAGGCAACGATGTCTTTCCTAAACTTGTCATAGAAAAGGCTGCACAACTGGCTGCGTTTTATTCCAAGCGTAAAACAGACAGTTTATGTCCTGTGATGTATACGTTGAAAAAATACGTACGTAAAGTGAAAGGCGCTGCGCCAGGTATGGTGCGGGTGGAGAAGGAGAGTGTGGTGTTGGTCGAACCTTCTGAACCCCTAAATCCCCTAAAGGGGACTTCCTAAATACAAACAGTTTGTTATCTCTTAAGTCCCCTTTAGGGGATTTAGGGGCAAGACAGTAAACTATTAGTGGTGATACTTCTCTCCTTTCAGAATCGTAAAACTCCTGTACAACTGTTCAATAAAAATCAATCGAACCATTTGATGATTAAAAGTCATAGGAGACAGCGCTATTTTTTCTTTGCTGGCCTGGTAGACAGGATCTGAGAATCCGTAAGCACCACCCATGGCGAAGACGAGTTGCTGTATGCCGCTGTTCATACGCTTTTGCATCCATTGTGAAAATTCTACAGAGGAAAATCCTTTGCCTTGTTCGTCCAGCAACACAAGGTAATCAGAAGGTGCGAGCTTGCTTAAAAATCGTTTACCTTCCTCTTGTTTCAATTGATCCGGTGTTGGTTTGCTGATGCCTTTGACATTTGGAAAGTAAATGGTTTCAAAGGGTGCGTAATGCACCAGTCGCTTTTCGTAGATGCCGTAAGCTTCTTTCAACCATTGATCGTCTGTCGGACCGATCGTCCACAATTGTATCTTCACAAAGTTAGAGCGTTAGTTGAAGTCCGTCGTAAGCTATTTCTATAAAGGAAGGCAATTCTTTAGACACCGTACTGTGCAATCCCATGCGGTGACCAAGGTGTATGAGGTATGCTTTTTCCGGTTGCAGGGTAGTGAGTAAAGCGATGGCTTGCTCGAGGTTGTAATGAGAGATGTGGGGTTCTTTTTGCAGTGCGTTGAGAACAATCACTTTTGATCCTTTGATCTTTTCCAGTTCTTCATCCGAAATGTAATTGGCATCCGTGATGTAGGTGAAGTCTTGAATTCTAAATCCTAACACGGGCAATTTATAATGCATGACCTGTATGGGAGTGATCAATGCATCGCCGATGGTGAAGGGATTTTTTTCTATCTCGTGCAACTCCAGGGAAGGAATGCCCGGGTATTTATATTCGCTGAAGATGTAAGAGAATTCTTTTTGTAAGGCGAGTAAAACTTCTTTGTCGCCATAGACAGGCATGTCTCGTTGCTGCAGGTGATTGAATGCTCTCACATCGTCTAAGCCGGCGGTGTGGTCTTTATGAGAATGGGTGAATACAACGGCGTCTAATTTAGTGACGCGTTCACGCAGCATTTGTTGCCTGAAATCCGGACCGGTATCGATGACAAAGGACGTGTCGTTGTGTTCAATGAAAATGGAAGTACGGAGGCGCTTGTCGCGGTAGTCGAGCGACATACATACTTCACACCGGCAGGCGATGACAGGAATGCCCTGCGAAGTACCGGTACCGAGAAAGGTGACTTTCACTCTGCTGAATCAGTAGAAGTATCAGAAGGGATATCCGGAGTATTCTCTGCATCCACCGTTGAATCAGTGGGAGCAGAAGGAACGACAAGTGGAGCCGTGATGTCGTGGTAGAATTTTTTATTCTTATCACTCATCTTGCTGTCGTCTAAAACAATTTGTTTCAAGATTTCAATGAGTGAGTTTACTTTTCCTTCGAGTGGAAAATATTTATTGATGATGGCGATCTTCGTTTCTTTCAACAGGCAATAACCAGAATTGAAATTGCCTTTTTCATAACGCAGAATGTAATCAGACTCTGCAAAGACGTCTTCCAGCTTATTTAAGAAATTCTGTGTGTATTTTATTTCCATTAGGCGATGTATGTCTTTACAAGCTCTACCAGTTTGTCGAAGTCCAGTGGCTTAGGAAGGAAATCATTGAATCCTGCATCGCTGAAATCACTTTCAGAATAATTGCGCGCATTACCAGTGATAGCAATTATCGGTACTTTAGAGATGACAGGATCAGCCAGTTTTCTGATCTCTCGGGCACAGGTCATACCATCCATTTGCGGCATGTTGATGTCCATTAAGATCAAATCTATCGGCTCTTTGTTGAGCAGAGCGATCACTTCTTTTCCGTTTTTGGCGGAAAGGATCAGGTAATTCTGGTTCTCCAAAATTTTCTTCGAAAGGTTTTGAATGACAGAACTGTCTTCGGCAATCAGAATTTTTTTGCTCATAATCCTTCTTATAATTTTGTTAAAAAATCTTTGTAAGATTTATAAAACTCCTCTGCACAAACTCCTAAGGCTTTCAGCTCGGTTTCAACTTCAAAATAAATATTTTGTTTCAGATTATGTTCAATTTCTCTTACTTTGTTTTCCACCTTCGAGACGCCCAGGGTTCCTGCGCTGCCTTTGAGGGTATGCAATATTTTTTGAATGTCCTCCAATTGTCCCTTTGGGTAAAAAGCAGCGCAGTCTTTCAAGCTTTCTTTCAATTCAGTTTCAAAATCTCCATAGATCTGGATGATGCTCTCTTTATCGGCTAGTTTCAATAAATTATAGACGACGTCTTTATTAATAATCTCTAGGTCAGGAGTCTGTAGGACTTTACTTTTTTTACCCGGCTTGTTTATCTTGGCTCCCAGCCATTCCTGCACTTTCATCATCAGGTTGTCTGCACTGATGGGTTTGGAGATGTAATCGTTCATGCCGCTGTTGAGGAATTTTTCCTGGTCCTCTTTCATGGCATAAGCGGTCATGGCAATGATAGGTGGTGTTTTCTTTTTCAGCGCTTCTTTGATGGTCTTAGTCGCTGTGATACCGTCCATTTTAGGCATTTGAATGTCCATGAGGATCAAATCAAAATTCTTTTCCAATGCCTGCTTAATGGCTTCTTCACCATTGGTGGCGGTGATGACTGTGCATCCTGATTTTTTGAGAATGCGTTCGGCCACAAACAGGTTGACTTGGTTATCGTCTACCAACAATACTTTGGCATCAAACTGTATGTTTTCGTCCCATACCGGTTTTTGTACATTGGCGTCAGTTGCTTGTTTACTTTCACTTGCTTCAAAGGTAAACCAAAAGGTACTGCCTTTTCCGAAATTGGTTTCTACTCCAATTTGTCCGTTCATGAGTTTGGTCAACTCTTTGGAGATCGCTAATCCAAGACCTGTGCCGGAGTAGGTCTTTGTAATCGTTGTATCGACTTGACTAAAGTATTCAAACAACATACTCAGCTTGTCTTTCGGAATACCGATGCCTGTATCAGAGATCGCTATTTTGATGAGCTTTGTTTTTTTCTTTGAGGATACGACAGATGCTTTAATGATCACATGTCCCTGTTCTGTAAACTTGATGGCGTTGGATGTCAGGTTAGCCATGACTTGCAGCAAGCGGGTCTCATCTGCCAGAATGTATTTTGGTACGGTCGGATCGATGATGTAAGTGAAATCAATTTGTTTGGAGAAGGCTTGCTGATAAAACAACGCATGTAGTTTTTCGATGACGCTTTCTAAATCAAGGGAGGTCAATTTGAGGTGCATCTTACCGGCCTCTATTTTCGATAGATCCAGGATGTCGTTCAAAATGTTCATCAAGGTTTCGGACGAACGTTTGACGGTTTGTACGTATATCTTTTGATGTTGATTCAGTGGTGTGTCATTGAGCAGATCGATCATACCGATGATACCGTTCATCGGTGTGCGGATCTCGTGGCTCATGTTGGCAAGGAAGCTCTCTTTCACTTTGAGTGACTTCTCCGCAATTTCTTTGGCGTTGAATAATTCTTCTGATGCTTTTTTCAAATAGGTGATGTCACGCGCTACACCGTCTACTGCAATGACTTTGCCTCTGGTGTTGTAAATGAGACGCATGTTGGAAATGCATTGTATGACGGTGCCGTCTCTCAGTACCAGGTTGGCTTCGAAGTTTTTTACCTTATGTGTTTTGAGTAACTCGCGTATCATGGCAGATACTTTTTTCGGAAACTCGTAAAACTTGCTGATGTGTTTACCAATGATTTCTTCTTCACTGTAACCACTTTGTTCGCAGCCTGAAGGACTGATCATCGTGATGATGCCATGCAGGTTCGTGCGGTAATAGATGTCCTGGAAGGATTCAAAAATGTTTCTGAATTTTTCTTCGCTTTCGTGAATGACCAATTCCGATTGTTTCTTCTCCGTGATGTCGTGCGAAATACCCGAGACTTCTTCAATGCGTCCGTCAGGAAGGAAGATCGGATTGAGGTATACTTCTCTCCAGATTTCTTTTTGATCTTTGGTAGATTCTATGGTTTCAAAATGTTGTGGAATACCGTTGAAGGCCAATTGGTATTTTTCATCCAAACTTTCTTTGAAACTTTCGTTGGTCAGGATATGGATTTGTGGTGGACCTATGCCTTTGTCGATCTCTGGATAGGTGCCGTATTTATGGAAGATGGCACGCGCATAGTTTTTATTGAACGAGGTCAATCCGCGTTGACGGTTGATGGACCAGATCAAGTGGGAACTGCTTTCGAAGATGGAATTGAGTCGAGCTGTTTGCTCTACAATCTTTTCTTCGTTTCTCTTTCTTTCGATTACTAAGGCTATTTGTCCCGAGATGAAATCGAGCAATTCCAAGTGTTGCTTTTGGTATTTGTTGCGGTCAGAGTGACTCTTCACGCAGATCACACCGATGGTGCGGTTTTCCAGTTTCAACGGAACACCGAGCCAGATCTTCGGTGCCACGCCTTTGATCTCGATGGTACCTTCTTTATCCAGCAATAAAATATCTTCTTCGTAAAGCAGGGTAGGTTTGTCGGAGAACAAAGAAAATTCCGTTAGCCACTTTCCTATTTTACGTTTGTGTTTCACCGGATCAGGTCCTACCGATTCATCCACATAGTAGGGGAAGTACAAAGAGTTTTCTTCTTTGTCGTACAATCCTACCTGGAAGTTGTTTACCGCAATCATGTTACGCAACTCCTGATGGATATTGGCCAGCAGGGTTTCCAGGTTATTGCTGTTGATGGCGAGCGTAGAAATTTTATAGTATAAATTCTGCGCCTGTTCTGCTTGACGGTGTTCGGTGTTGTCGTGAAAGATGCCGCGAAATACAATAGGTTTTCCTCTTTCACGGCGAGCGTTCACACTACCGATCACATAGATGCTTTTCCCTGTACTGGTTCTGAATACCGTTTCAAACTTATCGTCCGGCTTGCCTTTCAGGATATTGTTTAAATGTTCAAAAGTAGATTGAACATGATCCGGATGCAGGATGTTTCTTAAATTTTGATGATGCAGGTTGGAATGGTCATACTGCAACGCCTCGTTCCATGCTTTGTTTACGAATACAATTTCACCGTCTGTTTTAAACACGATGATGTAGTCATTGGCATTTTCAAATAAATCTTGTAATTGATCATTGCTCTCTCGCAAAGCAGAAATCATTTCCTGTCTTTCCGTGATGTCTTCACCGATCAGTGTGGAACCGTAGATCTTGTCTTCATCTTTATTGCGGATCAGGATGTTGAAATTGACATTTCTTTCCTGACCTTCTTTGTTGATGAACTTGCGGTTGATCTTTAAAGGCTTGTTGGTATTGAGGATTTGAAGCAGGTCATCGTCTTCTCCGTCTTTGGACAAGAGAATCTCTGACCATTTATGATTTAAGACTTGCGTCTTGGTAAGGTTGGTTGTTTTTAAGAAGGCGTTGTTGCAAAATGTAATGAAGCCTTCTTTATCGATGGTAATGGCCAAAAGACTGATGTTCTTCAGTGCATTCTGAAGCTTTTCTTCTGCGCTGCGGTGGATAAACTCAGAATGCAACAAATTGTTTTCCAACTCTGCTATTTTCTTCCTGAGCTGTTCTAGTTCTTTGTTGTTAGGTTTTTCCATATTAAACCTTAAGGCGGGCTATTGGTTTATAACAAATATAAAAAAACTATGGCTTCAATATTTGTTTTTGAGGCTTTATATTCGCTGAAATATCCTTAATTTTAGGCAGTTGCTGATAGCTTCGGCGACGAAAATCGAATCATGCGTTACCTCACAAGAGATCAGATAGACAATACGAAATGGGACCAATGTGTTGACAAGGCATACAATACCATGGTCTATGGATTATCCTGGTACCTTGACCTCATGGCCGACAATTGGTCGGCACTTGTTTTGGGCGATTATGAAGCGGTGATGCCTTTGCCTTTTAGACGCAAATATGGATTTCGCTATTTGTATCAACCGTCCTTTACACAACAATTCGGAATTTTTTCATTGGAAAAAATTCAGCGACAACTAGTGATTGATTTTATCGACGCTATTCCTCATCATTATAACTATGCGGACATTCATCTGAATAAAGAATGTTTATTGTATGAAGGAAAAGAAAAATTAAGTCTTAGAAATAATTTCATTCTGGATCTGAATGCTCCGTATGAATCATTAAGAAAAAATTTTTCGGCCAATTCAAGAATGAATATAAAAAGAACAGAGCGACCGGAGGCTTGTTCCATGCGATTGGGGAGTGTAGATGATCCCGAAGTAGTCATAGAGTTGTTTGCTAAAAATCAGGTAAAATATTCCGATCGTTTCACTCTGTTGGACTATGATAAGTTGAAAGCGTTGGTCGATCTGGGACAAAAAGAAAAAACGATTGAGATAGTAGGCGTATACGATGCAGAAGATAAAATATGTGCGGCCTCTATTTTATTGAGTTATAAAAATAGAAAAATTTCCATCTTCTCAGGAAGCAATCAATTAGCCAGAAAAGAGAAAGCGATGTTTTTTTTGTTTGATCGTTTTATCCAACAACATGCGGGACAAAATCTGGTGTTAGATTTCGCAGGATCAAATGACCCGGGACTGGCTAATTTTTATTCAGGATTTGCCAGCGCCAACGAGCAATATCCAGGATTAAAGTACAATCGTTTGCCATGGCCGTTTAAGCTATTAAAAAAATAAAAGTGAAGAAAAAAATTATCGTTTCAGTAACAACCGATCTCGTCACCGATCAACGTGTTCATAAAGTATGCACTTCACTTCATGAGCATGGATACGAGATATTGGTGGTGGGACGAGAATTGAAAGCAAGTTTACCTTTATCAGCAAGAGACTATAAAACAAAACGTTTTCGATTGTGGTTTGAAAAGGGGCCACTTTTTTATGCAGTCTATAACCTGCGTTTATTTTTATTTTTGTTATTCAACAAAGCAGATATACTCTTGGCCAATGACCTGGATACGCTATTGCCCAATTACTTGGTATCTACATGGAAAGGTATTCCTCTCGCGTACGATAACCATGAGTATTTTACAGGGATGCCTGAACTCCTGAAAAGACCGAAGGTACGGAACGTGTGGAAGACTATAGAAAAAAATATTTTTCCGAAGCTGACCTATATTTATACAGACAACGATGCCAAACAAAAATTATTTCAAGACGAATACCATGTACCGGTCAGCGTGGTGAAAAATGTTCCGATATACAATCCTGGAGAACTTAAAGAAGATGTTGCTCCTCTATTTCCTTCCGATAAGAAAATTTTAATGTATCAGGGAACAGGTATCAACATTCACAGAGGCACGGAAGAATTGACAGAAGCGATGCAATACCTTGATGATTCGTATCGCTTGTATTTTGTGGGCAGTGGTGATGTGATCGACGTGTTGAAAGAAAAAGTGAAGGAGTTGAACCTGGAAAAGAAAGTGGTGTTCACAGGCAAGGTTCCATTCCAACAATTGCAGAACTATACACGTCAGGCACATTTGGGATTCACGCTGGACAAACCCATCAGTGACAATTACATTTATAGTTTGCCGAATAAATTGTTTGATTATGTACATGCAGGAGTACCTGTCATCGCGGCACGTTTGCAGGAAGTAGAAAAGATGATCAACAAATACAACATCGGTACGTTTGTTTCTTCGCACGATCCTAAAGAGATAGCGAATGTTATTCGTGCGGCATTTGATACACCGGGCAGGATAGAAGAGTGGAAAAAGAATTTGCCAATAGCCGCACAGGATGTCAACTGGCAGAAGGAAGAGCAGGTGTTGCTGAGTATTTATGCCACCATCAGTCGTCAACTAGATGCCGTCAACTAAAACACTCCTTGTTCTCTCTGGCCCTACAGCTGTTGGTAAAACGACATTGGCTGTGGCGTTGGCTAAACGATTTCGCACCGTCGTCTTGTCAGCGGATTCCAGACAGGTATTTAAAGAGATGGCAATTGGTACCGCTAAACCTTCTCTTAAGGAGCAACAAGGAGTCATACATTTTTTTATAGACCATGTGTCTATTCATGATCGACCCGTATACGATGCGGCGCAGTTTGAAAAGGAGGCCATTGCTTTATTGGATGAATTATTTCAATCACACGATGTAGTGATCATGGCAGGTGGCTCGGGTTTATATGTCAATGCAGTAGCCAATGGATTGGATGACATGCCTGAAGTGCCCGATGCGATTCGTGAAGAGTTGACGAAAGAATTGAATGAAAAAGGGTTGTCCTTTTTATTGGAAGAATTAAAACAGAAAGATCCGGTCTATTACGAAAAAGTTCATCGTGAAAACCCACGTCGCGTGCAACGTGCATTGGAAGTAATTCGCCACACAGGAAAACCTTTTTCTGATTTTCACAGTGGCATTGTCAAGCAACGTTCGTTTCGTTTGATCCATATTGGTCTAGAGCGCGACAGAGAAGAGTTGTATGAACGCATCAACAAGCGCATGGACATGATGCTCGAACAAGGATTGGAAGAGGAAGCCCAAAACTTATATCCTTACCGTGCACTCAATGCCTTACAAACCGTAGGATACAAAGAAGTGTTTGATTTCATGGAAGGAAAGTACAGCAGAGAAGAGATGTTAGAAAAATTGAAACAACATTCCCGGCAATATGCGAAAAGACAAATGACCTGGTTAAAGAAAGATGCTACGATCAAATGGTTTCATCCTGATCAGGATGATGAGATCGTTAACTATATTGATGGACAACTGTCATCTTAAAATGACAATTGTTAGTTATAAAAAAGGGTCAGATGTTGTCTGACCCTTTTTGAATGTGGAGCTGATCAATTTATATTATTCCTGGTATTTTCTTCCGTTCAAGACTTCGATGATGCGTTGCAATTCATCTTTGATCGGTTTCTTTTTCGTGATGGTTTCCTGAAAAGGCGTATATACCAAATTGCGATTGATGATACCAGCCATGACATTGGTCTGACCGTTCCACAAACCTTCTACAGCTGCCAGACCCAGACGACTTGCCAATACTCTGTCTGCTGCTGTCGGTGCACCACCACGTTGTACGTGACCCAATATGGTTACTTTAACATCCAGTGAAGGAATGTGTTCTTTCACTTCATTGGCAATGTCTGAAGCGCGACCAGATTTTTCGCCTTCTGCTACGATGATGATATGTGACGCTTTAGAATCACTGGTACCGTATTTCAATCGGTTGATGATTTCGCTGATGTCTGTTTTTTCTTCCGGAAGGATGGCCATCTCTGCACCTCCCGCAATGGCTGAGCGAACGGCAATGTAACCAGTATCTCTTCCCATTACTTCAATGAAGAAACAACGTTCGTGTGCATCGGCTGTATCTCTGATTTTATCAATGGCAGACAGACAGGTGTTGACCGCTGTATCGTATCCAATGGTATAATCCGTACCGTACAAATCATTGTCAATCGTGCCTGGAGCGCCTACGCATGGAATTTTGAATTCATCATAGAAAAGACTGGCTCCGGTGAAGGTTCCGTTTCCTCCAATGACCACCAAACCATCGATGCCGTGCTTTTTTATATTTTCATACGCTTTAGCTCTTCCTTCTTTGGTTCTGAATTCATCACTGCGTGCTGATTTCAAAATCGTTCCGCCTTTTTGTATGATGTTACTCACAGAACGATCATCCATTTCAATGAAGTTATCATTGATCATTCCATCGTATCCGCGAACGATACCATAAACTTCCATCCCATAGTAAAGTCCAGCACGCACTGCTCCTCTTATACAAGCATTCATTCCTGGAGCATCTCCGCCTGACGTTAAAACCGCAATTCTTTTCATATTTTATCAGAATCATGTAAAAACAAGCTCCAATTTTACTAAAAATAATCAGACTATGAAATAATCCAGCTCTAAAAACGACCGCTATACAAGGGCGAAGAGCTCTTTTTTTAGTGAGAAGCTTAATAATCAGGTAGACATGATTTTTAATGCATCCTGAAGCTAAATTGGTATTTCTCGTTATAATGAAAGAACTTGCAGATATTATACAAAGCATATGCAAACGCAAGGTGGGAAAAGGTTGTCGGGAAAAGAGCTACCGAGGCAAAAGCCGGTAGTCTCTGTGATTACGATTGTATACAATGGTGGAGATTTATTGGAAGGAACAATACAAAGTGTCATCCAACAAAATCATACACACCTTGAATACATCATCATCGATGGAGGATCAAAAGATCATACGTTAGATGTCATTCGAAAATACAACGATGACATTGACTACTGGATCAGTGAACCCGATAAAGGCATTTACGACGCCATGAACAAAGGACTGGCTGCGGCAACCGGTGACTATGTATGGTTCATGAATGCAGGAGATCATGTACATGGAAAACAAGTATTGGAATCTATTTTTTCCATCGCTCCGGATGCAGACGTATATTACGGAGAAGCAAATCTGGTCAATGAGAAAAGAGAATTGATTGGTACGCGTTCGCAGGCTTCTACGCGTAAGCTTCCTGATGCTCTTACATGGAACGACATGTTATATGGAATGGTAGTTTGTCATCAGTCGTTCATCGCACGTCGCACGATCGCTAATCCTTACGATACGACCTACCGTTGTAGTGCCGATATCAACTGGGTGATTGAAGTATTGAAAAGCTCCAGCAAGATCGTCAATACACATGTTGTGTTGAGTGACTACCTGGTAGGAGGGTTTTCCATCAAGCAACAAAAACTCGCCTGGATAGAACGTTTCCATATTTATACGCACCACTATGGCTTGCTAAAAAATTTGCTGGCTACTGCCTATATCATTTTTCGTCAGGCCATTCATCGCCTGAAAGGCAAAGGCAATTATTAATGGATTATATGCCGAGGCAATTATTGGATTTATAAAACAACGATGTCGTGGTCGATCCTGTAGTAACCGGCGACATGCCTTCAAACTCCAGGTGTTTGAAGCCTTGTTCCTTCAAATGGATAATTCCTTTTTGATATTCTGTTCGTTCGCTATTGTCCAATATAATGACACCTTCCGGTTTTAATGCTTTGACGGCTTCAGTCATGCAGTTGTTGCGATCCCGTCCGTCTACAATGATAATGTCGTATGGCTTTTGAGAAAGATGAACGGTTCTGCAATATTTACCATTGTAATCCAATGGCACATAATTTAACTGAACGTTATTGGGTTTTTGAGAATCAACATATTGAAACCATTGGTAATGGTGCTCCACAGCGTCTACACTCTTCAATCGCTCGGCGTACCAGAAAGTAGAATTACCACTTCCGTACTCAAACATGTCAAAGTTTTTTTGTAGACGTTTGTTGAGGAAATGAACAAACGGATAAGTAAGCCATGGAATAGACTTGTTTTCTTTATCTATCGATTTTTTGGAGCGATAGCTTTTGTACCAGCCTTTATCAACGAGGTAGCCTGTCATTCGCAATTCTATACTGGATGATAGATGTAAGAAATTGAGAAATGATCTGATCGATAGACGTAGTTTTTTCATGATAATACAATGTTATGAAAAATCTCTGAATATCCAGAGTACAGGTATCAGAGAAGGCAATAGAAAGCGAATTAATTCTGATTTGCTTAGAGAGGATGTAACATATTGTTTAAAACCTTATCTTTGAAGAATGGGAATCATCATCAAGCAAAGCATCAAAGGGACATTATGGAATTATGTCGGTGTACTGCTGGGAGCCATCAATATCATGTGGGTATTCCCGTATTTCCTAACACCGGAAGAAATAGGCATATACCGCGTAGTGATTGATCTGGGAACGTTGTTCGCTATTTTCGCAGGACTTGGTACGGCTAATGTTTCAGACCGTTTTTATGTGAAGGTACAGGAAAATTTCCGTTCGGGTTTCACGGGTTATGTCAGCCTTATGGCTTGTGTAGGCTTTGTTATTTTCAGTGCGCTCTATTTTTTCTTTAGTGACTGGTTCTTCAACGTATTTTCCAAAAATGCAGCGGTGCTTCAGTCTTATAAATGGTATGTGCTGATTCTCACATTCACTGCGGTATTGCTCAGTTTGTATGACAGTATCTACCGTATAAAATTCAACATTGTACTGACTGTTTTTTTTAGGGAAGTGTTTCTGCGTCTGTTTGTGTTAGTTATCACCATCGTTGTTGGCATACATCTGTTGTCATTCGAAGGCATGATGGATTGGGTATTGTTCTCCTATCTATTTGCTATTGCGTTCATGGGAATTTGGTATTACCTGAAATACATACGCACCTCTTCTTTCACCATGTACTGGCCGGATAAGGTGATGTTTCATCAGATCAACAATTATGCAATGGTGATTCTGGTTGGAGGGGGAAGTGCTGTGCTGATTTCTCGCATTGATGTGTTCATGATTGTGGCCATGATGGAGGATGGACTCAAAGATCAAGTGGCAGTATATACGTTGGGTTTTTTTATTGCAAGTGTGATCGAAGTTCCAAGGCGTGCCATCAGTCAGATTGCAACACCGCTCATTGCCAATGCCTGGCATCACGACGATGTTGCTTATAGTGATGATTTATACAAGCGTTCTGCAGTCAATCAGTTGATCATAGGCGGCGGTATTTTTTTGCTGATCTGGATCGGCATTGACGATTTGCTTTTGATGATTCCGAAATATGAAGTGTATAAAGAATGCAAAAATGTAGTGCTGTGGGTAGGCATTGCTCGCATGTTGAACATGATTACAGGATTGAGCGGAGAGATTATTTTACAATCTAAATATTATTTATTCAATATCGTCTCGGTCGTTGTACTAGTGATACTCATTACCATTTTCAATTACATTTTTATTCCATTGAAGGGAATAGAAGGAGCAGCCATTGGAACGTGTTTAGCTATTCTGGGATATAACGCCCTTAAAGTTGTTTTTCTGAAAGTAAAATTGAACATGACGCCATTTACGTGGCCTATCCTATGGGTGACAGCAATCGGCCTGGTGGTTTATGTTCCGTTTGTGTTCTGGCCTGTTGCTTCGGGTGGAATCATTTCAAACCTATTCAATATAGGCTTGAAGTCGTTGGTTTGCGGGCTGATCTGTGTACCACTTTTGTACTGGATGAAGGTTTCCGAGGACATGAACAATGTATTGAACAAAGCCTTTCAAATTGCTACTTCATTGCTGGGCGGCAAGCAGCGTTAAATGATTTTTTTTTGTAAATTTGAACTCTGGCTACAATAGCCATACCGCAAAACGAGAATACCCGTATGTTTGAAAATTTAAGTTCGAAATTAGAGAAAGCCTTTAAGACCCTCAAGGGACAAGGAAGTATATCAGAAATCAACGTTGCTGCGACCGTTAAGGAAATTCGTAAAGCATTGATTGATGCCGATGTCAATTATAAAGTGGCAAAGCAGGTCACTGATACCATCAAGGATAAAGCGATGGGTCGTGAAGTATTGTTGGCGGTTTCTCCCGGACAGTTATTAGTAAAGATTACACACGAGGAACTGACCGAATTGATGGGCGGTCAAAAGACAGACATGACCATCAAAGGAGATCCTGCAGTGATTTTGATTGCGGGGTTACAAGGTTCAGGTAAAACAACCTTTTCAGGTAAACTGGCTAATTACCTGAAGAAGCAAAATCGCCAGGTTTTGCTTGCTGCTTGCGACATCTATCGTCCTGCAGCGATTGATCAGTTGAAAGTACTAGGAGAGCAAATTGGCGTGGAAGTATACGCTGAACCTGATAACAAGAATGCGGTTCAGATTGCTGTCAATGCGGTAGAATACGCGAAGAAAAATGGTAAGAAGATCGTCATTGTCGATACCGCCGGTCGTTTGGCCGTCGACGAAGAAATGATGAATGAGATTGCCAAGGTAAAAGAAACATTGAAACCTGCTGAGACTTTGTTCGTCGTAGATGCGATGACTGGTCAGGATGCGGTGAATACGGCAAAGGCGTTCAATGACCGTCTTAATTTCGATGGAGTTGTATTGACCAAGTTAGACGGTGATACACGTGGTGGTGCGGCTATATCCATTCGCTCGGTAGTGGAGAAACCCATCAAGTTTGTGGGTACAGGAGAGAAGATGGATGCATTGGATGTATTTCATCCGGAACGCATGGCCAGCAGAATCCTGGGCATGGGTGATGTGTTATCGCTCGTTGAAAAAGCACAGGAAGTATACGACGAAGAGGAAGCCAAGAAACTCAATCAAAAACTAAGAAAGAATCAATTCAACTTTGAAGATTTTCTCAATCAGATTCAACAGATCAAAAAGATGGGTTCCATCAAAGATTTGATGGGCATGATTCCTGGTATGGGAAAAATGATGAAAGATGTGGAAGTAGATGAGAATGCTTTCAAGCCGATTGAAGCGATCATTTATTCCATGACCAAAGAGGAACGAAATAATCCGGACCTTATCAACGGAATGCGTAAAGACCGCATCGCTAAAGGCAGTGGTACTTCTATACAACAAGTCAATAACCTGTTGAAGCAATTTGAAGAAATGCGCAAAATGGTGAAGACGATGAATAAGACGCAAGGCAAAATGCCTATGCCGAATATGAAAGGGATGAGACGATAAGTTAGTGATCAGAAGAAATATGAGTTAAAATAAAAAAGTCAGGCGTTAAGCCTGACTTTTTATTTTACGGATCACAGACTACTGTCCACTGATCACTGTTTTATTGCGCGTAGCTTACACTTTTCACCGCATCATAAATTCTTTTTACGTTGGGTAAAATTTCTTCTATAAGGGTAGGAGCGTAGGGCAGAGGAAGATCACGGTTAGTGATTCTAACGATCGGTGCATCGAGGTGATCAAATGCATAGCGTTGCACATGGTATGCTATCTCGGCAGAAATGCTTGCCAGTGGCCATGCTTCTTCTACAACAACCAGACGATTTGTTTTCTTTACCGATTCGATGATGGTTGCATAATCGATCGGACGTACAGTTCTCAAGTCGATGATTTCTGCGTTGATGCCTTCTTTCGCCAAAAGATCCGCAGCCTGGTAGGCCAACTTGATGATTTTACCAAAAGAAACAATAGTCACATCAGATCCCTGACGTTTGATATCAGCTACTCCCAATGGAATGATGTATTCGCCTTCAGGAACTTGTCCTTTGTCGCCGTACATGTTTTCTGATTCCATGAAAATTACCGGATCATTGTCTCTGATGGCTGCCTTTAGCAATCCTTTGGCATCCGCAGGATTCGAAGGAATTACTACTTTCAATCCAGGGCAGTTGGCATACCAGTTCTCAAAGTTCTGAGAGTGTTGAGAGCTCAATTGTCCGGCGTTACCTGTAGGTCCTCTAAACACGATGGGACATGAATATTGTCCACCCGACATGGACATCATTTTTGCTGCACCGTTAATGATTTGATCTATGGCAACCAATGAAAAGTTAAAGGTCATGAATTCCACAATAGGTCTTAACCCATTCATGGAAGCACCTATTGCAATCCCTGCGAAGCCCAGTTCAGCGATTGGAGTATCGATCACTCTTTTAGGACCAAACTCATCCAGCATCCCCTG
>JAQBNU010000122.1 GCA_028288365.1 Chitinophagaceae bacterium
TTATTATGCTTTGCCTTCTTTTACCTTAATATTTATTTCTTTATTCCTACGTATCTTTCTCGTCATAGACTAGTATCGTACGGTTTGATCATTACCTTGTTCTTGGTTCTAAACGTAATGGTTAACATTCTATTAAATTATTTGTTTGCTGATGAAATAAAAACGTTACAGAAGGGGATGATCGAAGCAACGAATAATAACACCTATCCTTCCCCTCATATTTTACCTAGTTTGTTAATTGGTATATTTGTTTTTGCTGTTAGTACAAGTTATAAGATCATTTCAGAATGGTATATTCATGAGAGAGAAAGGAAAGAATTGGAGAATGAAAAGTTAGTATCTGAATTGTCTTTCCTTAAGTCACAGGTCAATCCGCACTTCTTATTCAATACACTCAATAATATTTATTCTCTATCGATGGATCATTCTGAGCATACTTCGGAATCTATCATGAAACTATCGCAGCTGTTGAGGTACATGATCTATGAGACAGAAGAGGAATACGTCAGTCTGGAAAAGGAGTTGACTTACATTCAAGATTATATCGATTTGCAGAAAATTAGGCTGACTGAAAATATAGCGCTTTCATTTGTTGTATCAGGAAATATCATCGGCAAACAGATAGAACCAATGCTTTTAATTCCTTTCATAGAAAATGCGTTTAAGCATGGGGTAGATTATTCTTCTAACTCCTGGATTAGAATTAGAATTGATTTGTCAAATCCAACGCAGATTGAATTAAGCGTTACCAATTCAAATTATGCAAAAATAAGTAATGATAAAACTTCAGGAATAGGTCTTCAGAATGTGCAAAAAAGAATAAAGTTACTTTATCCTGATAAGCATACACTGAATATAAACTCTTCCAAAGAAACATTTTCTATTAGATTAGTTATAACCATGCGATCATGATAAAATGCATAATTGTAGATGATGAGCCATTAGCATTAAGGGTGCTGGAAAAATACATTGGCAAGATAAAGGACTTGGAAATATTAGGTCAATATACCAGCGCACTTGAAGCCTTAGAGGTAATTAGTACCAACAATGTGGATGTTATCTTTTTAGATATTCAAATGTCTGAAATTACAGGGGTACAGTTTGTTCAAAGTCTAAAAAATCCACCAATGATTGTATTTACCACAGCATACAATAAATATGCAATGGACGGTCATGAACTAAATGCGATGGATTATTTATTAAAGCCCATTTCTTTTGAGCGATTTTTAAAAACGGTGAATAGAATAAATGAACATTTTGCTTTGAAGAAGAAAGTACTTACTACCAATGTTAATAAAGAGGATCTCCACAGTTTTATTTTCTTGAAAGCAGGTCAGGAAATGGTAAAAGTAGAATACGATGATATTCTATACATAGAAGGCTTGAAAGATTATGTTAAGATTTTTACCAGAAATAACAAAAGCATTATCATAAATGGTAACCTGAAATCAATAGAAAATAAATTACCCGCACGACGCTTTGCAAGGATACATAAATCTACTATCGTATCTATTGATAAGATAGACAGCATACATAAAGGCAGAATAAAAATAGGTCAGATAGAAATTACTATTGGAGATCTTTACAAAGAAATATTTACAAAAATAATAGGTAATGGATAGTAACGTTGTTCTTAGTCCACTTTATGCTGACGATTTACAATATTGTTTTACGGGAAATCATCTTTTTATAATGAGACGAGCAATTGGATTTTGTTTATTTGTTGTCATTGCTTTATACGACGTAAGTACTGTATTTGCTGACGGTGTCAAGAATCAGGGATTCATCATCAATCAAGGCCAATGGCCGGATAGCATATGGTCTCGAGGCTCTTTCAGTTTTGGAGATGTCATTGTAAAAAAAGACGGCATACAATTTTTTCTACGCGATAAAAATGTTGGTCATCACTACCATGGGAAGACCGGTCACAGTGATTCGCAAGTTGTGCAGGCACATGTGTACAACATGAAATTCAAAAATGCCACCCTTAGGCAACCAAAGGGGTTGGAAGCTTCCGATTTTAAAATTCATTACCTCAAAGGCAATGATCCCGCTAAATGGATAAAGGGATTACCTTGTCACCGAAAATTACTCATCGATAATATTTATCGAAACATTGATCTGGTGCTGTATCTCACCGACGAGGGTCTAAAGTATGACCTGATCTTAAAAGACAAAGCGAACCCTGCTGACATCATCATAAACTATGAAGGTGTAGACAACTTGATGATCGATGAAGAAGGCCGTTTGCAAATCAAAACATCATTAGGGATTATTACAGAACATATTCCTATTGCTTATGTAGAAAGGAATAACCATTCAAAAGAACCGGTATCATGCAAGTATTTATTGAAAGATCATACGATTCGCTTCGACATGAAACATGTTTCGAGGGCTCGCCAAGAAAAATTAGTCATCGATCCTAAATTGATTTTCTCTACTTATTCTGGTTCTTCCGCTGATAACTGGGGCAATACGGCAACTTACGACAGCACCGGTGCCGCATATATTGCAGGAATTGCTTTTGACAATGGGTTTCCAGTCACAGTCGGCGCCTTTCAAATCCATTTCAACAGCGTGTACAGTGCATCACATCCGAGAGCCGCCAGCCCGAACGGTGATCCGGATGTTGCCATCATGAAATTCGACGCTACGGGTAAAATGATTTACGCCACTTACCTAGGAGGGGGTATTACTGAAACGCCCACGAGTACTATCATCAATGACCAGGGTGAACTCTATATTCTTGGAACTACCGGTTCCAGAGGACATTCAGGAGACGGTGTTCCTTTCCCTACCACAGCAGGAGCTTACAGCAATACATTTAAGGGTGGTACGGCAGTTTATCCTTTAGGAACGCCGGAATTCATTTACCATCCCTATGGAACAGACTTGTTCGTATCCCGGTTGAGCGCCGATGGTTCCACCTTATTGTCATCCACACTTGTCGGAGGCACAAGCAACGACGGCCTGTTGCAGAATAACGAAACGCTTTCCAGGAATTACGGCGACGAATTCAGAAGTGAGATTTTGCTGGACAGTTTGGGCTATGTATACATAGCCTCACACACACAATCGAACGACATCATCAACACTTCCAAACCTGGCTACGACCATTCATTCAATGGTGCAGGAGGAAGAGATGGCATAGTCATGAAATTGAAGCCAGACCTTTCCGACGTGGTTTGGAATACCTACTGGGGAGGCAATGGTCTGGATGCCTGTTATTCGCTGCAATTCGGACTCAACAACGATCTTTACATTACCGGCGGTACCACGAGTACCGATTTACCGGTAAGCTCAAATGCGATAAAGCCTTCTTATTCGGGCAATGTAGACGGATTTATTCTCCGTCTTTCTAGCGATGGAACAAGTGTATTGGGCGCTACCTACATAGGCACTTCTTCTGTAGACCAATGCCAGTTGGTACAAACAGACAAAGAAGGTAACGTATATGTATTGGGACAAACGCAAGGACAGTATCCAATAGTCAACGCGCCCTATTCCAATTCTTCTTCCCGGCAATTCATTCATAAGCTCAACAACACGCTTACTACCACTTTATTTTCCACGACCATCGGATCAGGCCGCAGTAAAACAGACTTTGTACCTACTGCTTTCTTAGTGAATGATTGCGGGAAGATTCTAATAGCAGGCTGGGGAGGAGACTTGAATCATCCAGAATCGGATGGCCGACAAATATACGGCTCTAACTATCAAGCTGGAGATACCGAAGGCTTACCCACCACCAGCAACGCTTTTCAGAAAACAACGGACGGCAGTGACTTCTACCTCCTCTTGCTGGACAAAGATGTACAAAGTCTTTTGTATGCCACTTTTTTTGGAGGAAGCAATGTACCTGAACACGTAGACGGAGGAACCAGCCGGTTTGACAAACGCGGCATTGTGTACGAAGCAGTTTGTGCCTGCACGTTTGAAATAAATAATAACAGCCGTCCGAATTATCCCGTTACCGCAGGTGCGCACAGCTCCACGATCAATAGCTACGATTGCAACAACGCCCTATTCAAATTTGACCTGAACAGCCTGGATGCTTCTTTCACGGTGGACAAGACCAGTATATGCAACGCTAGTCCCATAACATTTACCAATACCAGTTCGGGTGGTACTACTTTTACATGGAATCTCGGAGACGGCACCACCAATACTTCTTCCAACTCGTTCACGCATGTTTATCAACAGCCCGGGACTTATACCGTCTCGCTCATCATCACCGATCCCATCACGTGCAAGGGAACAGACACTGCAGAAAAAGTAATTCATGTATATGCCTTGCCAAACGCCCAATTAGCGGCTGACACCGTCGTCATATGCAAAGGTGATACAGCCCAATTGAATGCTACCTATAACGCTGATTACACGTATACTTGGAGCCCCAACCAATACCTCAGCGATCATACCATCAACGATCCCCTGGCATACCCTCCGGTGACACAAGTCTATACCGTTTCCATCCAAGACCAGGTGACGCAATGCCAAAACAAAGACAGCGTATGGGTCATCGTTGTGAAAGCCAGTGCCGATACCTATTATCAAAATACAACCGGTTGCGAAGGACAACCAAAAATATTTATTAGCAATGCCTCCGATAAATTTGGATTTAACTACTTATGGGATTTTGGTGATGGATCGACCTCTACCAATGCGCAGCAAACTACACATACCTATGCTGACTTTGGAAGTTATACGGTAACTGTGTCTGTATCCAATCAGTCGTGCAGCGTTTCGGATACCATACATGTCACTATTCCTCCGATTAAGATCCCCAATCTTTTCACTCCCAACGGCGATAGCCACAACGATCAATATGTCATTGAAGGAATGACTGACAACTGGAAGTTGGAGGTATTTAACCGTTGGGGAGATCTGATCTATATGCGCAAGCCCTATGATCAGTCCTGGAACGGAGATGGCCTCAGTGGCGGCGTATATTATTTTCTCATCACCGACTCGTCAGGCAATAAGTGCAAGGGCTGGGTGGAAGTATTTAAATAGTACTACTTTTTGGAAGGCTTACAAGAAGGGTTTGAAGTTCTTTTTTCATTCGTTTATGATCAGATGCTTTATTCTTTTACCAATTTAACCGGAGCATAAGAAGTATGCTGCCCGTTAAACAATAGAGTGTAGATGCTAGATGTAAAATTGCTAAGATCGATAGAGGAATTTCCAATATTAACTTGTTGTGTAAAGATTAAATTTCCAGAGCCGTTGTATACATTGACTTGTCCGTCATCCGGGAGACTCATGTTTACTTTGCCATTACAAGGATTAGGATAAATTTGAATAGTTGAAACATTATTAGATTGATCTATTGCAGTGACATTGTCCTGTTCCCATTCTGCTAAATAATAATGAAGGTATCCATCTTCCCCTGTAGCTGTAGCCGGTACAAAGATATTGCTTGACTGATTTAAAAGTATAGCATTAGTAGTACCATGTGAATTAAGCGCATTGGTTCCTGATCCTAAGGTATCCCATGTAGTTCCGTTCCACTTTGCTATATATGTTAAGTGATTGCTATCTTCGAATTGCCCACCTACATAAATATTTCCTGTAGGATCTGATTTTACTGTCCAGATATCACTATTGAAATTTAAGGAAGTAGATTCACTGCCTAATTCAGACCAGCTTGTCCCATCCCATTTGGCTACGTATCTATAACCATTTGTATTTTTGAATTGTCCAGCTGCATATACATTTCCATTATTGTCTGTTTCAAGTGCTAAAATATCATTAGGCAAATCTGCATTCAACGCATTGCTACCAAGTCCTAATTCAGACCAAGTTGTACCATCCCATTTCGCCACATAGAGTTTATTGTTGCTGTCTGTAAACCTACCTGCGGCATAAATGTTTCCTGTATTATCAATAGCAAGTGTGCGTATTTGATCATTGGCATTTAAGGCATTAGCTCCTATACCCAATTCAGACCAATGAGCACCATCCCATTTTGCAACATAGGCATATCCATTGCTATTCAGAAAAGATCCTGTAGCATATACATTTCCATCGTTATCGGTAATAACAGCATATATCGTACTGAAAATGTTTTCAGAAGGGTTTCCTGTTGTATTTAATGTATCGTTTCCTGTACCGACTTCAGACCAACTTGTACCGTCCCATTTTGCGACAAATTCATAACCGTGAGTGCCTTCATCTAATCCTTCTATGTATGATACTGCTGCATAAATATTATCATTTTTGTCTATAGTCATAGTATAAATAGTACTGTATGGATGGAAAGGATTCGTTTGTGTTCCTAACTCACTCCAACTTGTACCGTCCCACTTTGCTACATAGTTTTTATTACTTGAATCAAACAAATTCCCTGCGAAATATATATTTCCAGATTGATCAGAAACCGCTGCTAAAACGTTTCCATTACCTAAAAGATCACCTAACTGTCGCCAGCTCCAATCTTGTGCTTTTAAAATATTACAGAAAGTAAAAAAAAATGATAAAGTCAAAAATATTGTTTTCATACTATATGATTTATGTTTCGGAAACTATTAAAACTCTAATACTATTTTATCGGTTGCATCTCTTTTATTTTGATGTACAATCTTAGCGTAGATCCAAGTCGTTTTCAATTCATAGGCTACTTTCCAATACAGAACTTACTAAAAATATTCCCCAACAAATCATCCGCAGAAACTTCCCCTGTAATACTTCCTAAATGAAACAAAGCCTGACGTATGTCTTGTGCGAGTAAGTCGCCGGAGATTTGTTCATCCATGCCTTTGGAGGCGCCGATGAGGGCGGTGCGGGTGTTTACAAGGCATTCGTAGTGGCGCGTATTGGTGACGAGTGTTTGGTTGGAATTGAGTTGTTCGTAGTTTACCATATCGAGTAAACGCGTTTTTAATTCTTCCAGCCCTAATTCCTTTTTTGCCGAGATGAAGAGAATGCCGTGGAAGTTTTTGAATTTCTTCCCCAGTTTATCGTCCGCCTGATCTGCTTTGTTGCCAACTACTAAATAGGGAGTAGACAGACCTTTCAATTCTTCCAGGTCCGCGATGAGTTCTTTTTCTTTGGTGGTGGTGACGTCGAACAAATAGATGATGAGGGAAGCCTGTTTCATCTTGTCGCGCGTGCGCTGCACACCGATGGCTTCTACTTTGTCCACGGTCTCGCGTAAGCCTGCCGTATCAATGAAGCGGAAAGAGATGCCATCCAATGTCATCTCGTCTTCAATCAAATCACGCGTGGTACCAGGGATCTCGGAGACGATCGCCTTTTCTTCGTGCAATAATTTATTGAGCAGTGTAGACTTGCCGGCATTGGGTTTACCAACGATCACCGTAGGTACACCGTTCTTGATGACATGTCCCAGGTCGAATGACTTGATGAGTTGTTCGATGGTGAGTCTTATGCTGTTGATGAGTGTACGCAACTGGTCGCGGTTGGCAAACTCCACGTCTTCTTCACTGAAGTCCAATTCGAGTTCAATGAGTGAAGCAAAGTTGATGAGTTGCACACGCAATTCTTTGATCTCGTTGGAGAAGCCCCCACGCATCTGGTGCATGGCCACGCGGTGTGCGGCTTCGCTTTCAGAAGCAATCAGATCCGCTACGGCTTCGGCTTGTGCGAGATCCATGCGTCCGCGCAAGAAGGCGCGTTGCGTGAATTCACCGGCCTTGGCGAGGCGAGCACCTTTGGCTAAAATCAATTGTACAACTTGTTGTAAAATGAAAGGAGAACCGTGGCAGGAAATTTCCGCAACGTCTTCACCGGTATAAGAATGGGGATTCTTGAACAAAGCTATCAAGGCTTCGTCCAGCAATATACCGTCACGCTTGATGTGTGCAAGGTGTAGGGTATGCGAAGAGAGTTCACTCCAGTTTTTAGAAGGAGCAATTTCTTTTAAGATATCAAAGGTTTTGGCACCGGACAAACGGATCACGCCAATGGCGCCTTGTCCCTGGGGTGTAGCAACTGCTACAATGGTATCCTGTGAAATGAGATTACTCATGGTAGTTTTTTTCGAACTCCGGCCAGGTGGTGGTTTTGTAATGGTCTTCGGCGAAGAAAACTAAGACTTGTTTGTATTTCTTGGGTTCAAGGTAACCCGGTACGGCGCTCAATACGTCTTGTTTGGAATCTAAATATACCGTAGTCGGAAAAGAAGACACGCCTAAAATCTTGTTAGCAAATTCTCTTTCTGTCAAGGGTACGCCTTTGTAATGGATGGTAGTAGAACCTTCTGCATTCAATTTCACTGCCACGTATTTCTTCGTCATGTACTTCGCAATGTCCGCGTCGGAGAAAGTAGACTTGTCCATCACTTTACACCAACTGCACCAGGTGGTGTAGGTATCGATCATGATGAGCTTGTTTTTCTTGGCGGCTATCTTTGCTGCTTCGTCATAGCTGAGCCATTTGATTTTTGGGGCGGAGTCTACTTGCGAAAAAGCAGAGAGTGAAAGAAAGAGAAAGAATGCGGAGAATATATATTTTGTCTTCATAGTAATTTTTATGTGTCATGTTTTATCTATCTGTGTTGCCCCTAAATCCCCTGAAGCGGACTTTACAGTATGGAGTATGGAGCGCGAGTATAGAGTAAGATTCCTCCATATTCGCGCTTCTCAAGTCCCCTTCAGGGGATTTGGGGGCAACACACAGTTCGTTTAATTTTTTGCTGCTATTATCCATTTCCTCTGTATCCTTTTTCCAATGAACACAATCCCAAAGATCATTCCCGCTGCAGTAGCCATGGCGCCGGCGATGGAGCCGTTGCTCCAGTCGGCGAGGTAGTAGCCGCTGATGCTGGCCAATACACCGAATAAGATACTCAATAATATCATGTTTTTTAATTTTTCCGTCAATAAATAAGCGGTAGCGGCAGGAACAGTCAGGAAAGCTACGACTAAAATCGCACCTACCGATTCGAAGGAAGCCACGGTGGTCAGCGATACCAGCGACATCAACACATAGTGCCAAAGCGTGACAGAAATACCGATGGCTTGTGCATAATTGGGGTCAAAAGTAGTCAGCGATAAACTGCGATAACCCGGTATGATCACAGCGAGTACCACAAGGAACACAAAAGCCAAAAGCCATACCGCTTTCGGTCCGTACTCTATGTTGCCGATGAGCATTGGATCCAGCGTAACATAGGCAATCTCTCCGTAGAGGACACAGTCCTGGTCGAGGTCCACGTTTTCTGCGAAGTAAGAAATCAAAATCACACCGAGTGCAAAGAACGACGTGAAGGTAATGCCAATAGACGCGTCTTCCTGTACCTTGGCTTTCTTGTGCAGGAACTCAATGAGGAAAGTCGTCAGCAAACCAATCAATGCCGCACCCGTGATGAGGAAGATGGAATTGCGTTCGCCGGAAACTAAATACGCCAATACAATACCCGGCAATACTGCGTGGGATATGGCATCTCCGACCATGGTCATTTTTCTAAGGACGAGAAAACAACCGAGGATAGAGCAGCTCGCTACGACGAGGATTCCTGTTAATATGATCCAAAAGGAGGACATGGGTGAGTGGTGTTTGTACTTAGGTTACTAATGATTTTATCTTTGTTGTAATTTTATTTCTGATGATAGTGATCAGTTGTCAGTGGACAGTGATCACTTCTTTACCTCTGGCTCTATCTCTGGATTCCCCAAGATCGTTTCCAATCTTGCCTGCAACTCCGGAGTCAATACGTGCTCTATGGTTTCTGCATCGTCGTGTACGTGATCTGGTGCGATGTGCAGGTATTCGGTTAAGTAGAGTTCCCAGAGTCTGTGCAGGTGAGCGACACGCTTGCCTTGTTGTAAGCCTTCTTTCGTCAGGGTGTAGTATTGTTCTTGTTCTTTTTCCAGGTAACCTTCGCTGATCAATGTTTCTATGCCTTTGTGGAGGCTATCGTTTGATAAGGCACGTTGCTTTTGTATATCGCTCAAATTGAAATAAGGATTTTTAGGATCGCTGGCTGTTTGTGTGAGGTAGTAAAATGTTTTCAGGATGTTCTCTTTCAGCATGAGTTGCTGGTTGTGTCTTTGCTTAAACCACTTTACCACCATACCTTTTTGTGGAGCGAATACAAACGTAAACACAGCCGTCAACGACAAGACCATCACGATCCATGGACCGGTGGGCATTTGCGGTGCGAGGTAAGAAATGGAAGCGCCAACAATGGCAGAGATGGAACTGATCACGATGGCAATGAAAATCATGACGTGCAATTTGTCTGTCCAGAAACGCGCAGTCGCCGCAGGAGCAATGAGCAGAGAAGCCATCAGTACCACGCCGACCGCCTGTATGCCTGTCACAACGGCCAATACAGTGAGTCCGCTTAATGATAATTCCAATAAGTGTATTTTATAACCGATGCTTTGTGCGAAGTCTTTGTCGAAACTGAGCAATTGAAATTCCTTGTAGAAGGCCCAGACGGCAGCGATGAGTAGCAAGGCGACCAGCCCAAAGACCCATACATCAAAGGATGTCAACGCTGCGGCTTTACCAAAGAGAAAGGCATCGAGTCCGGATTGGTTGTCCATGCCGCTGTGTTGAATGACGGTGAGCAACCAGATGCCTGTGCCAAAGAAGACGGATAAGACAATGCTAATGGCCGCGTCCTGCTTGATCTTGCTGTAGCGTGTGAGAACATCCACGAGCAGGGTAGATAACCAACCGGTGAGGAAAGCACCTGGTATAAGGTACAAAGGGTTCTTCGTGCCGTTCAGTATAAAGGCCAGACAAATACCCGGAAGAATGGCATGCGCCACCGCATCACCCACCAGCGACTTCTTACGCAAAAACGTAAAGGTACCCACCGTCGACGCACTCACCGACATGAGCAGGCAGCCGAGGATGACGTAGACAACGTTGGGATTAAAAAGTAAGAAGTAATCGGACATTTCGTTTTATTCTTGATGATGGTTTTTAGTGAACAGTTGTCAGTGGACAGTGATCAGTATTTACATATGGCTTATCATTTCTTTTCTGATCACTGGCAACTGTCCACTTTTCACTTTTTTTATTTTTCCCTGATCGGAAACCCTTCCTTGTTCAACAAGTCTGTGACAGTGGTTAAGATGTTCAGTTTTCCACCGTAGGTTTCCTGCAGGAGTTCTTTGGTCATGGCTTCTTTGATCGGCGCGCTGGCCACCAGTCGCAGGTTCATGAGCACGAGCCAGTCGAAATAGTTTTCCGCCGATTGCAAATCGTGGTGTACGACCACGACCGTTTTGCCTTCAGCCGTCATCTCTTTTAATAATTCTACAATGGCTGTTTCCGTCGCAATGTCCACACCGGCGAAGGGTTCATCCATCAAATACAAGTCTGCATCCTGTGCAAGTGAACGCGCGATGAAAACCCGTTGTTGTTGTCCCCCGGAGAGTTGAGAGATTTGTCGGTTGGCGAAGCCTTCCATGCCGACTTTCTTCAAGCATTCCATCGCCACGTCGCGGTCTGCTTTACGCGGGCGCTGGAACCATTTCAGTTTTCCATAGCGTCCCATCAAGACCACGTCCAGCGCGGAAGCCGGGAAGTCCCAGTCCACTGATTCTTTTTGCGGTACGTAACTGACTTTGCTTCTCACGTTGCTTAAGTCCTCACCGAATAATTTCACGTAACCGCTGCCTACCGGTACCAGTCCCATCATGGCCTTGATCAGCGTGGACTTGCCCGCGCC
>JAQBNU010000133.1 GCA_028288365.1 Chitinophagaceae bacterium
ATTGAGCCATTGTTTGAGCTCTTCCCGCTTTTTCAGTGGGACAGCGAGTGGCGAAAGCCCGACCCGCCAATCAATATCAGATTAAAAACAAAAGCTTTTTTGGCGGGAAACGCCCAATAGCTCCATTTGCATTCTATTTAAAACGTTTCTTTCCTCTTTAAGAAATCGATAGATCAATATATACCTGATCATCTCTTACAATATCTTCCTTCCCATTTCGTCTATCCTATTCTACATCTTAACTTTACCACAATCCATTACCTGAACTATAAATCAACTCAACTTTTCTTCAATAAGTCATTGGAAAGCCCTACCTTTGATTCCCGTAATCAATAATTTATAATGACTTCTTCTACTAAATACATCTTTGTTACGGGCGGGGTTACTTCTTCCCTGGGAAAAGGCATCATTGCTGCTTCTCTTGGTAAACTCTTACAAGCACGAGGCTTTACTGTTACCATTCAAAAATTCGATCCTTATTTGAACATTGATCCAGGTACGCTCAATCCTTACGAGCATGGAGAATGTTATGTAACGGAAGACGGAGCTGAAACCGATCTTGACTTAGGACACTACGAGCGTTTCCTAAATATCCAGACCTCTCAGGGCAATAACATCACGACAGGAAGGATATACAACAACGTCATTACAAAAGAAAGGGAAGGTGCTTTCTTAGGTAAGACGGTTCAAGTTGTTCCACACATCACCGACGAAATCAAACGCAACGTCGAACTGCTTGGAGTAACGGGGAACTACGATTTTGTGATTACAGAAATCGGAGGTTGTGTGGGTGATATTGAATCACTACCCTTCCTTGAAGCTGTGCGACAATTCCGTTGGGAAAAAGGACCGAATGAAACACTGGTCATTCACCTTACTTTAATTCCTTTCCTGAATGCGGCGAAAGAATTAAAAACAAAACCCACACAACATTCTGTCAAACAATTATCGGAAGCAGGAATACAACCTGACATTCTGGTGTGCAGAACAGAACATCCTTTACCTGCAGACATTCGTAAAAAAATAGCTTTGTTTTGCAATGTCAACATCAACTCCGTCATCGAAGCCATGGATGCGGAATCCATCTACGATGTGCCGTTGCTGATGCGCAAGGAAAAACTGGATGAACGTGTCTTGTCTAAATTGAAATTAACCGGAGGTAAAGCCGATCCGGATCTGGATACATGGAAAGACTTTTTAGGTAAACTAAAAAATCCCACCTCTGAAATCAACATTGGTCTTGTTGGAAAATATGCACAGTTACCGGATGCTTACAAATCCATCACAGAAGCATTTGTGCATGCGGGTGCAGTCAACGAAACAAAAGTAAAAGTACGCTGGATACAATCCGATGATTTATCGGAAGACAACATCGATTACCACATGCGTCAACTGGATGGTATACTGGTAGCACCAGGTTTTGGATCCAGAGGGTTAGATGGAAAAGTGGCCGCTGTAAAACATGCCAGAGAACATCAAATTCCTTTCTTCGGAATTTGCCTGGGCATGCAGGTTGCGGTAGTAGAGTTTGCACGCAATGTATTGGGGCATAAAGATGCCAACTCAACAGAGATGGACAGCGAAACACAATATCCGGTCATCGCCCTGATGGAATCACAAAAGAACGTGACAAAAAAAGGAGGCACCATGCGATTGGGTTCTTATACTTGTGAATTACACAAAGGATCAAAAGCATTTTCTGCTTATGGTAAAAGTAAAATTCAGGAACGTCACCGTCACCGCTACGAGTTCAATAACAAATACATCAAATCCTTTGAGAAAGCAGGAATGATCGCAACGGGAATCAATCCTGACGGCAACCTGGTAGAGATCGTAGAGATTAAAGATCATCCTTTCTTTGTGGGTTCACAATTTCATCCGGAACTAAAAAGTACGGTATTGAATCCGCATCCGCTTTTCGTTAAATTTATTAAATCAGCTTTAGAATACTCTAAAAACAAGTAGTAACCATGTTAGATAGAAATCAAACCATTGGGCTTGTATTGTTTGCCGCGCTTACGCTTGCTTATTTCTTTTTCATGAGCAACTTCGAGACACCGGTACAGCCTGTGGTACAACCGACAACGACTCACGTTGTTCAACAAGACAGTATTGCATCCGCTACGGCTCTGGCTCAACCGGTTGTTGCACCTGCAGGCGCAGTAGGCACACAAGGGGAGAACAAAGAAGTCGTTTTAGAAAACGAAGAATTGAAAGTTACTTTTCAAACTCAGGGCGCCATCATTAAAGATGTGTTGGTAAAAAAATACCTGACCTGGGACAAAAAGCCGTTGCACCTCATCTCTCCTTCCAACAATTTCTTTTCCTTGAAAGGATTGAATCGCAGCAACACCACAGTGGATTTGTATTCTTTATTTTACGAAGCCACACAAACAAAAAACACCGTCACATTTTCTGTTAGCGATTCTTCAGGCAACAAACTGACTCATACCTACACACTTCCGGAAACAGGATTTGCGCTTTCTTACGAAGTGGGCGGCAGTGCATTGAAGACGTGGTTTAATATTGCAGCGCCATTAGAGTTTACCTGGAACAACAGTGTAGACCAAGTAGAATACGATGTAGAACTGAGTCGTGCAAAAACAACCGTCAACTATTTCACAGACGAAGAAGGTTTTGACCAACTGAATGAAACGTCGAAAGAAAAAGAAACAGAAGTCATAGAAAAACCTGTGAAGTGGGTATCGTTGAAACAAAAGTTTTTCAATACCGGTATCATTGCTAAGCACAGTTTTCAAAAAGCAGAAGTAAGTGACACACCCACAGAGACACTTGGTAAGATCAAAAATCTTTCTGCCAGGCTGACCATTTCTGCAGCAAGTATTCAAAAAGACACCCTGGCCTTCAAGTTTTTCTTCGGCCCCAATCAATACCAAATCTGTAAAGCCGTTGGAGACGATTATGAAAAGAACGTTTACCTCGGATGGCCAATCATCAATGGCATCAACCGTTTTGTAGTGGTTCCTGTGTTCAATTTTCTGGAAGGTAAGATTGCAAACTATGGTGTCATCATTATCATTCTGGTTCTATTGATCAAATTAATTTTGCTTCCGCTTTCTTATAAATCTTATGTCTCCATGGCAAAGATGAAAGTGATGAAACCAGAATTGGATGAGATCAAAGCACAGCACGGCGATGACATGCAAAAGACGCAGGCGGCACAAATGAAATTGTACCAGCAAGTAGGCATCAATCCGTTGAGCGGTTGTATACCGGTACTGTTGCAAATGCCTATACTCGTTGCCATGTTCAACTTCTTTCCGAACTCTTTCGAGTTAAGACAACAAGCCTTCTTATGGGCACCGGATTTGTCTACCTACGATCATCCCATTCTATTGCCCTTTACTGTTCCATTCGGATACGGTAGTCACGTGAGTGTGTTCACCATTCTCATGACCATCTCAACTTTGGCTTATACCTACATCAATAACCAGGTAAGCACAGCAGCAACCGGACCGATGAAAATTTTGTCTTATGCGATGCCGGTCATCTTTATGTTTGTATTGAACTCCTTCCCTGCAGGTTTAAGCTTTTACTATTTGATGTCAAACGTAGTGACCATCGGACAGCAATTGATCATCAGACGTTTTGTAGACGAAGACAGCCTAAAAGCAAGACTCGATGAAAACCGCGTAAAGATTGCTTCCGGTCAGGGCGGTAAAAAGTCCAAATGGATGCAACGAGTAGAAGATGCCATGAAAGCGCAGGAATAAATAAAATAGAGTAAAAAGAAATAAGCATATGCATTATCTATAAAAAAGAGACAGCTGGTCATTCAACCAGCTTTCTCTTATTGTACAGTCTTGATCAAAAATTAATCTCCACTCCGCAAATACACTACGGA
>JAQBNU010000015.1 GCA_028288365.1 Chitinophagaceae bacterium
AAACGCCTCCCTGAATATTTGAAAACCATCTTTTACCAAAATAGAATTTTAGTCCGGTAAGAAGTGCCATGCTACTGTATTCTGTATCTTTATCATAATAGCGATCTATAAAACCTTTAGAATAAAAACCTGACACGATCCACTTAACATTGGAATGGGCAACAGACAAAGGCATAATTTCATGCATCAATCCCAATGTCAATCCCTGATTGATCGATGCTCCCGCTGTCAGAGAGGTTCCTCTATAAGAAAGATTCAATACCGGAACAAGATTCAGAACAGGTCCTGTTTGTCCTCCGATTCCCATGAATAAACCAACATTAAACTTTCTCACTTTTGGATAACTGATTTGAGCATACAATGCACCAGTCAGTAACAACATAAAAAAGAGAACCAGGATTTTCTTCATAAGAGTAATATAATGAGAAATTTTCATTTTAAAAACTTCGCCAATGTGCCAGCTTCCCTGGCGATCACGGCTTTATTTCCTTTCCACACAATGGGACGCTGAATCAATACAGGATGTTCAGCGAGTGCTTTCAACCATTGTATATCTGTTAACGTTTTGCCCTGGTATTTTTCTTTGTAAATCGGTTCTGTTTTTCTCACCAACTCTTCCGGCTTGATATTTAATACCGCACACAGCTCTTTTAATTCTTTGACGGTTGGTATCGTTTTCAGGTATTCTCTAATTTCCACTTCTTCTCCACTTTCTTCCAGCTCCTGCAAAGCGACTCTGCTTTTCTGACACCTTGGATTATGATAAATGGTCACGTTTATTGACATGGTCTATAACGATTCGATGATGAAGTTATGGTTGGTATATATACAAATGTCTGCCGCAATAGTAAGTGCTTCCTTCACCATTTCTTCTGCCGACAAATGAGCAGCATGTTTTTTCAACGCCAATGCAGCCGATTGCGCGTACATACTTCCTGAACCAATAGAAGCCACGCCGTTATCAGGCTCCAGCACATCGCCTGTACCAGAGATGATCAACATTTCTTCTTTACTGATGGTAATGAGCATCGCTTCCAGTTTGCTTAAATAGCGATCTGTTCGCCAGTCTTTCGCCAGTTCGATCGCTGCTCTCTTCATGCTGCCATTGTAAGTAGCGAGTTTTTCTTCGAAGCGTTCAATCAATGTGAAAGCATCTGCGGTGGAACCGGCAAAACCGGCTATGATTTTGCCATCTGCCAGTTTTCTAATCTTGCGCACGTTGCTTTTCGCTACCGTATTACCCATCGTCGCCTGACCGTCTGCACCGATGGCCATTTGGCCGTTGTGAGAGATGGCAAGTACGGTTGTTGATTTTATTTTTTCCATGGGAAGGAAGTTAGTGATCAGTGGACAGTTGTCAGTGATCAGTTAAATTATTTACTAATATTCGTTGTTGGCGTCTCGCCAACAACGAGCAAAGTAGGGAGTTCTTTTAAACACAAAAACGGAGAAAAAAAGCGACAATGTCTACTCTTTCTCTCCGTCTTATTTTTGCACACTATAATTAAGCCAATAATCTGATCGGATCTTCCAACAACAGTTTCAATGTTTGAAGGAAAGCTGCAGCGGAAGCTCCGTCTACCACGCGGTGATCAGCGGATAGCGTTACTTTCATGATGTTACCGACAGCCAACTGACCGTCTTTCACGATCGCTGTTTGTTTGATTCCGCCTACGGCAAGAATACAAGCATCGGGAGAGTTGATGATGGCAGTGAATTCATCTACACCAAACATTCCTAAGTTTGAAATAGTGAACGTGTTTCCGGCCCAATCAGCAGGTTGCAACTGTTTGTTTTTTGCTTTGGCTCCCATGTCTTTGATCTCACCTGAAATTTGAGTCAACGATTTGGTGTCCGTGAAACGAACTACCGGAACCAACAAGCCTTCTTCAACAGCTACAGCGATACCAATGTGCACGTGATGATTGAATCTTATTTTATCTCCTAACCAGGAAGAGTTGATCTTTGGATGTTTCTTCAATGCCGCAGCAGATGCTTTCACGACCATGTCATTGAAAGAAACTTTCAACGGAGCGATTTCATTGATCGATGCTCTGGCTTCGATGGCTTTGTCCATGTTGATCTCCATGGTCACATAGAAGTGAGGAGCAGTGAACAAGCTTTCAGATAACCTGCGCGCAATGGTTTTGCGCATTTGAGTTACGGCTACTTCTTCGAAGCTTTCCTGACCTACCGGTGCAGAAGACGAAGCGCCTGATGCTTTTGCAGATCCGCCTTTTGATGGTGTAAAGTTTTCTACGTCTCTTTTTACAATTCTACCTGCTTCACCAGAACCTTGTACATCCTGTATGTTGATGCCTTTGTCTTGCGCCAGTTTCTTTGCTAAGGGAGATATTTTTGCGCGTCCGTCTGCATTGTTGCTGTGACTTACTGTATTTGCAGGCGCAGTCGTTGCTGCAGCTTGCGGTGCTGTTGTGGCAGCAGTAGTTATTTTTACTTCCGCCTTCGCTGCTGGCTTGGCATTGAGCAACGGCGTAATGTCTGTTCCTTTTTCACCGATGATGGCTAAGATACCGTCTACGATAACCGATTCACCTTCCTGTACACCGATGTGCAAGAGTGTTCCATCGTCGTACGATTCCAGTTCCATCGTCGCTTTATCCGTAGCCACTTCCGCTAGCAAGTCACCCGACTTTACGGTATCGCCTACTTTTTTGTGCCACTTCACGATGGTACCTTCTACCATGGTATCACTCATCTTCGGCATGCGTACGACTTCCGCCTTGATGTTAGATGTATCGACAGCAGGAGCTTCTGCTTGTGCAGCCTGTGCTGCTTGTGCCTGTGGTGCAGATGCAGGAGCTTGTGCTCCGCCACCGTTTGCAAATTGTTTTAATATATCGTCAATATTTTCTCCCTGGTTTCCAACGATGGCAATCAATCCATCGATGGGTACTGCTTCTTTTGCTTTGGGTCCAATATAAAGAATGGTACCTTCCTCATAAGATTCCAGTTCCATGGTAGCCTTATCTGTTTCTACTTCTGCGAGTAAATCTCCGGATTTAACTTTGTCTCCGACTTTTTTGTGCCAAGCTGCGATAACCCCTTCCGTCATCGTATCGCTCATCTTGGGCATTCTTATAACCTCTGCCATTTGTAAAAGCTGTAGTTTATGAAATTTTATAGAACCCAAAAATAATTTTTTTTCATTAAAAAACTCTTGTTTAGGCGATTTAATACGCTGTGAATCCCAATTTTCGCTGTCAAACGCGTTTCTGTAAATGAGAAAGATCGTTTTGCTCGACAATAACCACTTGGCCGTCTTTCACTTCCAACAGATACAAGCATAAGTTCTCATGAGGAAAAGAATCCATGATGGCTAGAGGTTGTCCCGTGAGCATAGCCAGGAGTATGCGCATGGCACGACCGTGCATGCACACCAGGATTGGCGATTCATCCGCGCTCAATAGCATGTCAACTACTGGAATTAGGCGTTCACTGACTTCCACAGGATTTTCTCCTCCTTCTACCTTAGCCACCAAGTCACCTTTTTTCCATTGGTTAACAATCTGCCAATACACACTGTTCATTTCAGACGTTGGCAGCTTGCCGTCCCACATGCCCCAACTGATCTCGTTGAGAGCCAGAACGGCTTCGTATGGTAATCCCGCAGTAATAAACTTACTGACAGACTGATAAGTTCTGATTAAACCGGAGATGTAAATTTTTTGAAACGGAACGTTCTTGTACTTTTCATAAAAGGCATCGGCCTGAGCTCTTCCTGTTGCATTCAGATCAGCGTCTACGCCTGATCCCTGAACAATACCCTGCAAGTTAAAATCTGTTTGTCCGTGGCGGATGAGGTAAATTTTTTTGCTTTTCAAATTCTTATACCTTTGTGCTGTACAAAAGCAAGTTAATGATTCCTGCTCATATCTCTCTTCCCGGTGTAAAAAAATGGTGCGAAGTAAATGCTATCGCTTATCTGGGTATTGAAATTACAGAAATAGGTAGAGACTATATTTGCGGCACCATGCCTGTAGATCATAGGACTCAGCAACCTGTCGGTATTTTGCATGGCGGCCTATCGGTGGTATTGGCAGAAAGCTTGGGCAGCATCGCTTCTAATCTCATAGTAGAAGAGAGTGGCAAGATATGCGTCGGTCTGGAAGTCAATGCCAATCATGTATCTTCTGTAAAAGAAGGTTATGTAAAAGGCCGAGCCACCTTGGTACATGAGGGCTCCAAGACACACATCTGGGATATTCGCATCACCAGTGACAAAGACAAGTTAGTTTGCATCAGCCGCCTTACCATTGCGGTATTGGACAAAAAATAACATGAACGCTTTTCACGCTTCATCCTCCGGTTTATCTTTATTTTCTTCTGCCTTCAATCAGGCCGTCTTGCAACAGCAGGCCGTAGCACTGTGGGCTTTGCCAGGCTCAGAAAATTTTCATTTGCTGATTGATCAATCTCCCGTTGCTCAACCTCATGCTACAACCTGGCACTCGGTCAACAGCGGTTTCATTTTGCATGCCTTTATTGACCAGGCGGGAGAACAATCTATATTGCTCACACCTGATCTGTTGTTTCAGTTGCATGCCCTGACGGATCAACACCTTGAAACATTAAATCAATACACCGCTTCTGAACAAATTTCATTTCCTTTTCACCTGTTGGAAACGCTTGACTTTTCTGATCAGGAAAAAGAACAGAGCACTTACACGTGCAAAGTCGAACACCTTTTAGAAGAATTAAAAAAAGGTTCGCTTAAAAAAATAGTATTGGCGAGAAATAAAAAGTCTCCTTATCCTCAGGAAAAATCACCGATGGAAGCGGCCATTGAATTGCGCAAAGCCTATCCCAATGCATTCATCTCTGTAGCCTATCATCCAAATGTAGGTTGCTGGGTAGGTGCAAGCCCGGAACTGCTTGTCTCTAGTGATGAACAGGGCATCTTCCAAACGATTGCACTGGCCGGCACGCAAACCTATGATCCGCATAAAAGTTTGCGCGAACATACCTGGAGCAATAAAGAAATAGAAGAACAAGCTTTTGTATCACGATACATTGTGAATTGTTTTAAAAGCATACGACTGAGAGAATACGAAGAAGAAGGTCCGAAAAATTATTTATCGGGCAACCTCGTTCACTTGTGCACCCAATATAAAATTGATGCCGGAGTCTTAGGCATTGACAATCTTCCCGATTTACTTTTACCCTTGTTGCATCCAACCTCTGCCACTTGCGGAACACCTAAAGACAAAGCGATGGCGTTGATTCTTCAATATGAAAATACACCGCGCATGTTGTACACCGGTTTTTGGGGTCCCATTAACATGGAAGGAAAAAGTGCGGTGTATGTCAATTTAAGAAGTGCCCAACTCTTTGCCAATGGTTATAACGCCTACGCGGGAGCAGGTATTACGGCGGATTCTGTACCCGTCAATGAATGGCAGGAAACAGAACATAAACTGGAAGCCATACAGAAGATATGGGACATGAATTCTTAACATTGAATTAAAGGAAATATTCTATCTTGCGTTGATGTCAATCATTTACCAGGTACCCGCCATTTTGCAGAAACACGACATAGAACGTGTTGTCTTGTCGCCCGGCTCCAGGAATGCTCCTCTGACCATTTCTTTTGCACGACATACTTCTTTTGAAAAATATATTATTCCCGATGAGCGTTCTGCTGCTTTTGTAGCATTAGGCATGGCGCAAACAACAGGTAAACCGGTCGTGCTCGTTTGTACCAGCGGCTCCGCTGCATTGAACTATGCACCGGCAGTCGCCGAAGCTTTTTTTTCTAACACCCCTTTACTCATCCTTACTGCCGATCGTCCGCCGGAATGGATCGATCAACAAGACGGGCAAACGATACGTCAGCAAAATCTCTTCGGCAATCACGTGAGGGCATCCTTCCAATTGCCGGTAGATACCACACATCCCGATGCCTCCTGGGAATTTTGCCGTAAACTAAACGAAGCCGTACACGCCTGCAAATACCACAGCGGTCCGGTACATGTGAACATTCCTTTCAGAGAACCTTTTTATCCGGAAAGCGAACTCTCTTTTGATAACACACTTCCTTACATTGCTTTTCCAAAAATAGGTTCTACCTCACCGGAACCTTTCTTAAGTGAATTTCTCAAACGCATACCAGCTCAGGTAAAGATCCTCTGTATAGCAGGTCAATCGAAGCCTGACGAAGAGTTGAATGAAACCATTCGTCAATTAGGGATTCCTGTTTTAGCTGAACCCATTGGAAACATAGCGGACAGTCACAACCGCATTCAAAAGCAAGATCTCTTTCTATCCAAACTTTCAGAAACACAGCAAGCAGAACTTAAGCCAGATCTCCTGATCACCTGGGGAGGAGTAGTGATTTCAAAATCACTCAAGCAATTTATCCGAACGCACAAACCGCTTCAACACTGGCACCTCAGTGCTTCCGATCAATGGGCCGACACGTTTAAAAGCCTAAGCGGTGTGATCAACGTTTCTCCAGTGGATTTTCTTAGTGCATTGGTTGAAGTATCTTACAATAAAAGCTACCTGAATGACTGGATCTCGATGGAAGAACAAGCTGTTGAGTATACCGAAACACAATTGGACAAGAGTCAGGAACTTTCTGAATTGAATGCCTTTCATACCGTGCTTCAACACCTGTCGCCAGATTGCTACCTGCATGTGGCCAACAGCATGCCGATTCGTTACCTTAATTTACTGGGCTTTTCCAATACAGATCCTCAACAGGTATTTTGCAACAGAGGTACCAGTGGTATAGACGGCGCCGTGAGTACAGCATTGGGATGTGCTTTGTCAACGGATAAAACAGTCGTATTGTTAACCGGCGACATGTCGTTTTTCTACGACCGCAATGCCTGGTGGCACAATTACAATTGTCCCAATCTCAAAGTGGTTTTATTTAATAACCATGGAGGAGGCATCTTCCGCATCATTGACGGACCTAAAGGACAACCCGAATTGGAAGAATATTTTGTCACCAGGCAAAATTTAACGGCCCATCATCTGGCAAATGAATTCGATCTTAATTATTTTCATGCGAACAATTACGATGCACTGAAATCACAATTGCATAAATTATTCAACACCTCTACTCAGCCTTCCATTCTTGAAATAGAAACAGACGGGCAACAAGATGTAGCAGCCTTTCATACCTTTAAACAACAATTCAAATTATCTTCTTAAAACATGCAGAGCCAATACAAATGGGAAACCCTGAAAGAGTATAAAGATATTTTATTTCAATACTACCAGGGCATCGCGAAGATCAGCATCAACCGTCCACATAAACACAATGCCTTCACTCCTGATACCGTAAGTGAAATGATAGAAGCCATGGAGTTGGCACGCCAAAATACAAAAATAGGTGTCATCATTTTAACAGGTGAAGGTGGTAAAGCCTTTTGCAGCGGAGGAGATCAAAGCGTACGTGGTCACGGCGGGTACATTGGTACAGATGAAACACCCCGATTGAATGTACTGGATCTGCAAAGACAAATTCGTACCATTCCTAAACCAGTCATTGCAATGGTAGCAGGCTGGGCCATTGGAGGCGGACATGTACTACACGTAGTATGTGACCTAAGCATCGCTGCAGACAACGCTCGATTCGGACAAACAGGTCCTAACGTCGGTAGCTTTGACGGAGGCTTCGGAGCTTCTTACCTGGCACGTGTGGTGGGACAAAAGAAAGCGAGAGAAATCTGGTTTCTGTGTGATCAATACAATGCACAGGAAGCCCTGGACATGGGTCTTGTCAACAAAGTAGTACCTTTGGACAAACTCGAAGAAACAACCGTTTCCTGGTGCAATAAAATATTAGAAAAAAGTCCGATTGCTTTGCGCATGCTGAAAAGCTCTTTCAATGCCGAACTCGACGGACAGGCTGGTATACAAGAACTCGCTGGAAACGCTACCCTGCTTTATTACTTGAGCGACGAAGCCAAAGAAGGTAAAAATGCATTCCTGGAAAAACGTAAGCCCGATTTTGACAAGTTCCCAAAATTCCCATAACAGAAAACAACCGTTTTTCATTTGTAACGTTAGATACTTACAGACAAAAAGATCCTTTATGAAGAAAACAATCATTTATTCGGTTACTGCCCTAGCCTTCTGTTTGATCAGTCTGGTCGCAAAGGCACAAAGAGGTCAGGAAAATAATACACCTGAAAGCAAATCCCATAAGGTTGCCGATCACTTAAAAGAAAAGTTAGCATTGAGCGATGAACAGACTACAAAAGTGTACGATCTGAACATCACTACCATCAAAGATACCCGATCGTTGAAAGTTGCCAAACGAAATGATGTATCGGGTTTGAAAGAAGGTTTTTCTGAAATACATGGACAGTATGATCAGGCCATGAAAAAAATATTGACTGCTGATCAATACTCCAAATGGAAAATAGTGCAAAGCGAAGCCAGAGCGAGAGAGCAGAAGGAACGTCAAGATCAATCAGGCAAATCAAAATTCAATGCCAACGAAGAAGATCCTGAAGAAGAAATGACCTGGGAAGAAGCAGACTAAGCTTCATACATATCTAAAAAAGCGAGACCCTGTTTGATACCTATCAGACAGGGTCTCACTTTTTCGGATATTATCCATCTATTCCACTGGCATACTATTTGTCAAGGGTATACTAGACCCAAATACAACAGCTATGAAATACCTCATTCTTTTATCTCTTCTTTTGCTCACTATAGCATTTACTCATAACATCTACGCTCAGGAATATCCTTTAAAAGAATACCCTGTGCAGAAAAATGCGGAATCAGAAAGCCAAACGGACGATACCACACGAACCTTTACACCCGAACAAAGAGCAGAAAAGCAATCCAATCTGCTACAAAAAAAACTGGGACTTACTGAGGAACAAAAAATGAAAGTGTATAACATTTCTCTCAGTCGCATCAACCAGACAGCCGCACTTCGAGAAAAGACCAACAAGAGTACAGATAAAAAAGGAGCACGTGAAGCGTATCAAAAAATAAGAACCGATTACGATCAGTCTTTGAATGGAGTACTCAATGATGACCAGCAAAAAACATGGGGGCAATTAAAAGCCAACGCTCAAGCTAAAAGAGCGGAACACCGCAAAAATCAGCCGAAGGATGCTCAGCGACAACCGGCAGAAATGGAATCGGATGATCTGGATATCCAATAATAAAAAAATCTTTTTATAAAGGGCTTTTTTATTGGCACTTATGAACGCCTATTCAGAATTTCAAACGCCTTATTAAACCCCATGCAGCTATGTATGTCAAAGAGCCGAAAACCCAAATCTCCACACTACACATGAAAACTAATTTTGCTTTTTTAGCTTTGCTATTCGCTTTTACTTTCATCAACCCTGTTAACGCTCAACAAAAAGATCTTCTTACCCCTGAAGAAAAAGCACAACAAGCTGCCATCGACATGCAAAAGAGACTGGGATTAAAAGAAACTCAAATAGAAAAAATTTACACCTTAAATCTCACCAAAATCCAGCAAGTAAGAACGGTAAAAAGTCAACAAGCCAACCTCAAAAAACTGGGCCGTGACTACAAGGAAATCAGTGAATCATACAATACCAAATTGAGGAGTGTACTCACTCCGGAACAATACCAACGTTGGGAGATCTTAAAAAATGAAGCGCAAAATCGCAGGATGATTCGTCAGAAACATATCGAAAAAGAACCCAACGATCAAGCTGACGGTG
>JAQBNU010000156.1 GCA_028288365.1 Chitinophagaceae bacterium
TATACATTGTTACAGTATGTGCCGAACCATTAACCCAAAACTTAAAAGCAATGGAATGCCAAATTCCATCGCGGATATTCCCCCCGCTAACCTGGGTATTGGAACCGCCCACACCGCTTATGTTTAGCTGAAACATATCGTTTTCTAAAAACAGCAGCCAACCCGGTACCCCTGCGGTAAAACTGGCTCTTTTAGAAAAGAATGAAGGATATATGCTTGATGGCCCATCGTACCTTATTTTACAGAAAAAAGTAAACTGCCCGCTTGTACCTACATTCCCCAATGTTGTATTCCCTAATTTAGCATTAGAGAAGGTGCTGTTATTTCCTGTAAAATTTGGTGCGGTGCCGCTATAGGGAATTTTGTCGGATGCGGGCTTTGCCACAAATTGTGTCAGGAACCTTGGATTATAAAATATAATGAAATTATTGCGGGAAGCATCTGCATAAACAGACTTATCCGGGTTCAACGGGTCAATCGGGATAACCCCGCCTTTGTTAGATGCTATTACTATCATCCAGTCTTCGCGAGCAATCGTTTTCCTGCTGGTTAGGGCTGTCATTATTTCGCCCACATAAGCATCCAATTGCGTTATCGCAGCATTATAGGCAATAGTAGTATTAGTATATCCATTTGCCTGTCCGGCCAGTTCGGCACTATGGAATTGTGCAAGCACAATACCGGCATTATCATTTTTCAACTCGGCAATAACACCGTTTTTTACCGATGCATCATCATTCTCAAAAGTTTGTTGGCTTGTTGCATCAACTGCAAGGTTGGTGTTAAAAATACCTGATGCTGCAACAGATGCTGTACGTAACGTAGGGTTCACTTGCTTAAACCTGGTAAAAAGCGAAGGGAACGCGGCAATTTTGTTCCCAGCAAAATCTTCGGTAATTACATTATGCTGATCTTTTTTAACGCCTGTAAGCATATTAGACCATGAGCCGGCATTAGTCATGGTATTGGTATCATAATCGCTTAAACCATCGTAGGCATAAATAGCCTTATTTACTATTTGAGCTATGTTTGGCGGGTTTAGCGCTCTAATTGCCTGCCCCCTTACACCATCCATAATAATGTATAATACACGGCGTTGTTTAACATTTACACCTGCTGTATCATTTTTGTAAATGGTGTTTAAAGTATTAGGGAATTCCTTATTACATGAGCCCAGCGTTAGTACAAAAACTATGGCAATAAGTATTGCTGTTAATTGCAGCACAGCCTTTAATAAATGCTTTTTTATTTGTTTCATATTAATTTGGTTATTAATAGTTTTCATATCCAGTTAAGGCTTAATTTCAACCCGTAAAATATTGCCGACTTTCTTGTTATCAAACTTGGTTATATTCCCTATCAGGATAACTGCAGGGTTCCCTAACGAAGATGTGGTTTCGACAAACTTGTAGATCTGCCCCTGGAAAGCACCTGTGTTATTTTGATCTGCTGATAAGGTTCCGTTAGGGTTTAACACCATAAACCCCTGCCGTATAACATTCCCGTATTTTGTAAACCCGCCCGAAATAATGATTTTACCGCTATTTAGCTGACCCGCGTAATTTGGCACGCCACCGGTTAGGTTATTAAAAACAAAAGATTTATCTAAACTGCCATCAGAACTTAGCATGGCTACGCCAGCAGCAGTTGTACCATCAAAACTGGTAAAAGTGCCTGCTATCATTATTTTTTGGGTAGTTGTATTATACGTTATCGAAGTAATATTATCATTGGCACCGCCACCCGTATTAAAGTTTTTATCTAACGTGCCATCTAAATTTATGCGGGCAATATGATTAACTGTAGCACCATTAAAAGTTGAAAAACTGCCAACTATTACTACTTTTCCGTCGGCCTGCATAAAGCCATCACTAATACTACCATTGCCTCCTACATCGCTTTGTTTGGTTGCGGGATTAAAATTAAAAGTAGAATCCATTGAACCATCCATTTTTAGCCTTATCAGTTGGTTCATTTTAGTGATATCTAAAACTTTGCTATCGTAAGTAGACCGGTCATAGAAATACCGGCCATAGTTTTTAAAATTGCCTACTACAGTAATTAAATTATTGTTTACAAACGTTTTCCTGATTAAGCCGTCAACCCCGCCGTTAAAAGTTGGCACGGTATCAACATTTTTCCTTACATCCAATGGGGTTGGATTAATAACCGGAATAATTGTGGTGTCTATTGTGCCATTACTATTTAAAGTGGTAATATTATTAATCCCTTTTCTTTTGCCCACGGTACCAAACAAGCCTGCAATAAGGTAATTGCCATTAGGCAGCCTGTTAATATTAAATACCGGCCCATTAGTTCCTTTACCAAAGCTTAGCGAAGTAACGTAATCGCCCTGCGCACCAATTTGCAATAAATTATTAATTGGTAATGCTGTTGTAGCCTTGGTATCAAAATCGGTAAAAGAGCCCCCTAAAAAATAATTGTTATTTGCCAGCTGTAAAATATCGAAAACCGGGCCCGACGAGCCAAAAACACCCGTAGTCCCTGTAACTACTTTATAAGACGCATCTATATTTACCTTACCGTTAATTGTTAAATTGGGGCCAAAAAATGTTTGTCCGTCCAATAAAACAGATGTACCGCCTGTACTGGCCGTAATGGGTACCTTAACTTTAATAGAGCTATCGGTTAAAGCAATTATTTCGGCCTCTTGCTCGTTTACTAAAAATTTGAATTTTCCCTGGTAGGTTAATAAACCTTTCACCTTAAAGGTTACCTGCCCACCCTGCGTACCCACTTCCGGATCGGGCAAATCGGTAGTAAACTTAACGCCTAAGGCTTGCTTACCGCCGGCATACGGATCTACACCAATAATATCTTTTTTGGTGCAGGAAAATATGGCCAGGGTTAACACTATCATTAACAGCTTAATGATGTTACCCGAATTTTTATGATTAATAATTATCATTTTAATATTTTATTTAAAACAAACTATGGTTATGGCAAAATACCGTTAGACATCAC
>JAQBNU010000038.1 GCA_028288365.1 Chitinophagaceae bacterium
TATGTTACTTAAATTTAAATTTATAAGTTTAATACGCTATACTAAACACTCAAGAAATATTCTCACAATGAAAATATTAGTTTGTATTACCAACGTTCCTGATACGACTTCAAAGATCAGTTTCAGTGACGACAAAAAGAAATTTAATGACACGGGTGTTCAATTTATCATAGGTCCTTATGATGAATATGCCTTGTCTAAAGCAGTAGACATCAAAGAAAAAAATAACGCTACCATTGTAGTCTTGAATGTAGGAGGACCGGAGACAGAACCTACTATTCGTAAGGCATTGGCTATTGGTGCCGACGAAGCGATACGCGTCAATGCTACACCTACGGATGCATGGTTTGTAGCTAAGCAAATTGCGGCTGTGGCTAAAGACGGTGGATACGATTTGATATTGATGGGTAGGGAATCCATTGATTTTAATGGAGGAGCTGTGCATGGTATGGTTGGCGAATTGCTTGGATTGCCTTCAGTATCGCCTGTCATGCAATTGGAACTAGATGGAAATAAAGCGACCATTGCAAAAGAAATAGAAGGAGGCAAAGAATGGCTGGAAGTTTCCTTGCCATTTGTAGCGGGCTGTCAGGAACCCATTTCAGAGTGGAAAATACCGAACATGCGAGGAATCATGTCAGCAAGAACAAAACCCTTAAATGTGGTAGAACCTGTTGGCGTAGAAAATAATGTAGTCTACGATCAGTTTACTTTACCTGCTCCTAAAGGCGCTGTAAAGTTGGTAGACGCCTCTGATCCGGCGAAATTATTGGATCTGTTGAGAAACGAGGCAAAGGTATTATAGTTCATTCTAAAAAAATCACATCATGTCAGTATTAGTATTTGCAGAAGGATTAGATAAAAGTATTAAGAAATCTTCCCTCGAAGCGATATCAGCCGGCTTCGCGCTGGCTCAGAAATTAAATGTAGAAGTGATCGCTATTGCTATAGGAGATTACGATGCGGGTACTTTACAAGATTTAGGTAAAGCGGGAGCGAAGAAAGTCATACATGTGACATCAGGTGTGCCTGTATATCCTTCAGCGGTAGCTTATGCTTCTGTTCTGGCGGCTGCGGCTAAAGAAGTCAATGCATCTGTTGTCCTATTATCAAAATCAGCTTTGGTGGATGGTATTTCATCCAGGTTATCGGTGCAGTTGAATGCGGCTTTAGCTACAGGAGTGTTGAATGTTCCTGAAGTAAATGGTGATGTATTTAAAGTAAAGAAATCCATTTATACAGGTAAAGCCTTTGCGGAATTATCATTGAGTGGTGCCATAAAAGTGATTAGCTTATCCAAAAATGCAGTTGCTATTAAAGAAGATGGAGCTGCTGCATCGGTAGAATCAAAAAGCTATCCAGTATCTGATTTGGCCAGTAAATTGGTTCATCAAAAAGAAGAAAAAGCAAGCGGAGATATATTGTTGACAGAAGCTGATATTGTTGTCTCTGGCGGACGCGGATTGAAAGGTCCTGAGAATTGGGGAATGATAGAAGAGCTGGCTAAAATATTGGGTGCAGCGACAGGTTGTTCCAAGCCGGTATCCGATTTAGATTGGAGGCCTCATCATGAACATGTTGGTCAAACAGGCGTAAAAGTAAGCCCAAATCTGTATATTGCGATAGGGATTTCAGGCGCTATTCAACACTTAGCCGGAGTAAGTGGCTCTAAAGTAATCGTAGTGATCAACAAAGATCCAGAAGCACCGTTTTTCAAAGCAGCTGATTATGGAATAGTTGGAGATGCATTTGAAGTAGTTCCTAAATTAATAGAAGCAGCTAAAAAGCTGTAAAATCATACGGATAAAGTGGACAAAATTAAATTAGATATTTTGGGGTTGTCTTCAAGCCAATCGCAATCGGGTTCGTTTGCGTTGGTGTTAGGAGAGGAGAATGGCAACAGGAGATTACCCATTATTATAGGAATGTTTGAAGCGCAAGCTATTGCTATTGAAATAGAAAAAGTAGTTCCCAATCGCCCGATGACACATGATTTGTTCAAGTCATTTGCTGGTGCTTTTAATTATTCAGTCGAAGAGATTTTAATTTCAGATTTGAAGGAAGGTGTATTCTTTTCTAAAATTGTTTGTTCGGATGGTATTCGACAGGTTGAAATAGATGCAAGACCATCAGATGCTATAGCGATTGGTATTCGGTTTGATGTTCCTATTTATACGTATGAAACCATACTCTCTGAAGCTGGAATCGTATTGAATGAATTTAACGATGAAGAAGAAGGGGACGATGACGAGGAAGATGAAGGCGAGGGAGATGAAGTCGAAAGTTCGTATGTAAAAAAAGAAACAGTGACGACAGCTTCTGAAGACAGCATTAAAAATTACTCTACCGATCAACTGAAATCCATGTTGGATGATGCCATACAGAAAGAGGATTATGAAAAAGCGGCACGCATCAGGGATGAATTGAATAATAGGAATTAATCACAGTATCATTTTATTATTTTAGTAAAGCTCCGGACTATTATGGTTTGGAGCTTTTTCTTTATTAGAAGGTTGGCTCAGAATATATTTTTCGAAAAAAAATGAAATTTTGTGTAATAAAAGTGATGTAATATTGTATGCTATTTTTTGATTAAAATAAGGCAACTTTAAAAGGCTCTCTACCGTATATTATTGATTTTTTAAATTATTTTCATTTTATTTTTTATTTGATTTATTCTATCTTAAGTAATTTTTAACTCTTAAATAGCTCTTTTTTATAGTTATCTTATAAAATGCAATTTAGTTGCATTTTTATGGTCTGTTTTGAGTTTACTCTTTTTTTTGTAAGTTTGATCGTGTAAGTAAATTGTATTTTTATAACAAAAATTGAATCTATGAAAAACCGCTACAGCTATTATTCCGCATTACTGGGAATTCTTTTTTGCTTGAACTTTCAACTGGTTCAGGCTCAAAATGTTCCGGAAAACTTGGGCAAATGCTCCAATCTTGTAGATCAATTCAATCAAAAAACATCAGCTGCTAATCTTAGGGGAGAAAGCGCATCTGTATCGTTAAAGGTATCTTCAAGAGATACTTTCATGGGTATTGTTAGTTTCTCCAAATCTGAAAATGGGGGAAATTGTGTGATAGGGCAATTGGAAAATGTTCCTAACAGTTCCTTTTTCATTAGTGTGAATGCTACATCTCTGCATGGTCATATTTTATTCATGGATACTAAGCAGGCCTATAAATATTCTTCTGATGAAAGTGGTAATGCTTATGTGCAAGCTGTGGATATTAATCAAGTACTATGTATCGATTACAGTTTGCCTGCAGTGAAAAAGAGTGCATTGAAAGTAGAAGCCGTAGTAAATACTCCGGCTATTTTTACTTTGGAGAGTTTACCTGGCGCACCCGGTTGTCTTTATTTGGATTTTGATGGAGAAACAGTTTCTGGTACAGCCTGGAACAATGGTGCTACTATTGTAGCCGCACCTTCGAACATGACTGATGATCAAATCAGAGAAACATGGGAAATTGTGAGCGAAGATTATCGTGCATTTAATCTGAACGTGACAACCAATGTGAATGTATTCAATACCTATCCGAAAAATATGCGTATGAAACACATCACTACTACGAGCAAAGATGTGACTACTACAGGTGTGGCTTATCTCGGATCTTTCACATGGAATGATGATACACCGTCTTGGGGAACTTATACAGACCAAGGTAAAATTGCAGGTGAGGTTGCTGCTCACGAATTGGGACATACCTTTAACTTAAGTCACGATGGTCGTGAAATAAATGGTATCCACGAAGAGTACTTTGCAGGTAATGATGGTGCACTTGCTGCTCCAATCATGGGTGCGGGCTACTACAATCCGGTTACACAATGGAGTAAGGGTGATTATTATGCAACTCCTAGTAATACTCAAGATGATTTAACGATTATTTCTGGAACTCCAGGTATAGGTTACAGGACAGATAATCAAGGTAATACAACTGCTACAGCTGCTGCATTAGTAGTAAGTTCTTCAGGTGCTGTATCTGCTGATCAAAACGCGGGTGTCATTGAAAAGACAACAGATCTGGATTTTTTCTCTTTCACCACTTCCGGTGGAACGGTTCAGTTAAATGTTACTACAGTTGCCAGAGATGGTGATCTTAATATAGAAGTGAAGTTATACAATCAATCCGGTGGATTAGTGAATACCTTTAGCCCGGCTGGTGTAGTAGACCATGCGGCTAAAACTCGTTCAACTAATTTGAATGCTACTGTTAGTCAAAGCGTGGCAGCAGGTACCTATTATATTTCAGTGAATGGCGTGGGTGATTTGGATCCTTTTGGTGATGGTTATTCTGAATACGCATCCTTAGGAAGTTATACCATTTCAGGTACTGTACCGAATGTAGCGATTACTCTTCGTACTCCTGAAAACCCTGCTAATACAGGTGCTGGATTGGATTACAAATACTACGAAGGTAACTGGACTGCTGTACCTAACTTTTCTACACTTACCCCTGTGAAAACAGGTACGATTTCTACTCCAGATATTTCAGTAAGAAATAGAGATGATCAATTCGGATTTAGCTATACAGGATACATTAGTGTTCCTACAGATGGCTCTTATACATTCTATACTTCATCAGATGATGGTAGTCAGTTGTTGATTGGAACTACATTAGTAGTAAACAATGATGGTTTGCATGGTGCGCAGGAAGTTTCAGGTACAATTGGTTTGAAAGCTGGTAAGCATGCAATCACCGTGTTGTTCTTTGAACAAGGAGGTGATCAGGTACTACAGACAAGTTATGCCGGACCTGGTATTAACAAACAAACTATTCCTGCCAGTGCTTTTTTCAGAATGATTCCTGTCATCACTCGTGCTACGATCTATCAACACTGCAATTATGATGCAAGCGGTTACGCTGTTGGTTTAGATGTAGGGAATTATACGACTGCTCAAATGGCTGCTAAAGGAATTTTAAACAACGATGTTTCATCGTTAAAGGTGAACAGTGGATACGAAGTAGTATTGTATGATCTGGATAACTTCCAGGGAGCATCACAAACATTCAGTGCTGATAACTCTTGTTTAGTAAACAATAATATCAATGACTGGGCTTCATCTATTATCGTTCGTGTGGCTACTGTAACACCACCTCCACCAGCTAATGTTCCGCCAACTGTGAGCTTGATAGCTCCAACAAATACTGCCTATACAGCGCCTGCTTCTATTACGATCTCCGCAAATGCAAATGATTCAGATGGGACAATTAGCAAAGTAGATTTCTATTATGGTTCTACTTTAATCTCATCTGATAATTCTTCCCCATACAGTATTTCCTGGACAGGTGTGGCTGTTGGTACATATTCTATCACAGCGAAAGCAACTGACAATGCAGGAGCTGTAACTACCTCATCAGCAATCTCTGTTGTAGTTACTAATCCGGTAACTACAAATTCTTGTACAGGTGTAGCACAGTATACGGAAAATGGAGGATACAATGCAGGAAGTAAAGTACAAGCAAACGGTAGTCAATACCAATGTAAACCATGGCCATACTCAGGATGGTGCAACGGTGCGGCATGGGCTTATGGTCCCGGTACAGGTACTTACTGGACGGATGCATGGACATTAGTAGGAAGTTGTAACTCGGCTTCAGTAGCTTCAGGTAGAGTAGCGGAAATTCAGGAAAATACATTGACCAATTCTCCTAACCCATTTGCGGGTGTTACCAATATAGATGTTACAGTAACAGAAGCAGGTAACGTTTCAGTGAAAGTGTATGATAAAACTGGTAAAGTCGTTGCTATCCTTTCTGATGATTATCTTGATACTGGTAAGCATACATTTGAATTGAACGGATCGAATTTATCACCTGATATGTATATCGTGAGATACGAAAGTAATAGCCAAGTTATTGTTAGAAAAATAGTAAAGGCACAATAATTACAATATTCTTTCATGAAAAGGGGAACAGAATTCAATTCTGTTCCCCTTTTCTTTTTGTGGGGATTTGATTGCGCATTGTGAGGATCGTGCTGCTTATAAAAAGCGGATATATTTTTTGTTTTTTTTATAGAAGTTGCGTGTTGGCCTTAAAATCATTGTAATACATCATGTTGATATTCTAAATGTATGATTAAAACTTATGGATCAGCTTTTGATAAATAAATTATAATACAAAGCAAAATTTACAGGTGATATGCTAAAAAAGATTAAGTGGAATTGGAAAAAAATAACACTGCTTTCAATAGTTGTTGTTTTGATCATAGCCCGTTTAATGTTACCCTATTTTGTTACCAACTATGTCAATAAAGTTTTAGCTGATTTAAAAGGTTATACTGGGAAGATAGAGGATGTTGACATAGCGTTTTATAGAGGGGCATATGTCATCAAAGAACTGCAGCTTGATAAAACAGGAAATAAAGTTCCTGTTCCTTTCGTAAAGTGTAATGCCATTGATTTGTCAATAGAATGGAGAGCCTTACTTCATTTGAAAGTAAAAGCAAAAGTTAAATTAGAACAATTGGTTCTGAATTTTGTAACAGGTCCCACAAAAGAAACGTCGCAATCTGGTAAAGAAGCAGATTGGACAAAAGCATTGGATAAGCTTCTACCAATACAAGTCAATCGATTTGAAATCAAAAAGGGATTGATTACTTATAAAGATTTTCATACGGATCCGAAAGTAGATATTTATTTGAAAGAACTTGAATTGATAGCAACCAATTTGTCAAACATTGTTGACAAGCAAAAAATATTACCGTCTTCTTTATACCTCTCTTCTACTTCAATTGGCGGTGGTAAATTGCTTGTAACAGGAGGCTTAAATGTGTTGAAAGAAACGCCAGATGCAGACCTAAACATTAAGTTCACGGATGTGGATTTAACCGCCATGAATCAATTTACAAAAGCCTATGCAAAATTTGATTTTGAACGAGGTAAGCTCTCTGTATTCAGTCAACTTGCCATGATAGATGGTAAAGTTGATGGTTATGTAAAACCATTATTAACCGATCTTAAAGTATTGAGCTGGACGAAAGAACAAGATCCTCCTCTGAATGAGTTGTGGCAGGCTACTGTAGGATTAGTCATTGATATTGTGAAAAATCATCCAAAAGATCAGTTTGCTACAAAAGTTGAAATACACGGAGATATTAAAAATACCAAAGTAAATGTTTGGGATGCCATTATTAATGTTTTAAGAAATGGGTTTATCGAAGCTTTCAAAAAGAATTTTGATGAATCAACAAATTTAGAAAGTGTTTTACCTCAACACGAAGAACCAAATGATATTAATAAAGAACAAAGCAGAAAAGACAAACGAGAAAAGAGAAGGCAGGAACGAAAAGAAAAAAACGATACAAAGAAACAAGCTCAAAATAAATACAAAGAAGATCATAACGGTTAGTGGTCGCAATAACATTCACCTAAACAAATACAACTATGAATAATTTACTTTACATCATTGCAGTTATATTGATCATCGGATGGGCCGTAGGCTTTTTTGTCTACAGCGCTACGGGGCTTATACATGTTCTATTGGTCATTGCTATTGTAGCGATATTGTTGAATGTCATTAGAGGATCTAGAATATAGATCCCTTAAATCTTTTAGTTTTCACTTAAACAACTACAACTATGAACAGCTTACTTTATTTAATCGCGGTTATCTTAATTATAGGATGGGCTCTTGGAGTCTTCGTATACAGTGCGACAGGTATTATTCACGTGTTATTAATCATTGCTATAGTAGCTGTACTGCTAAGTGTGATAAGAGGATCAAGAATATAGAACAACATAGAAAAGAATATTTATTCCTTTTCTCATATAAAACAAAAAGCCTGGTCATTTGACCAGGCTTTTTGTTTTAATGAAATCTCTATTAGAAAATAGAGGTATCGATAGAAGTATCTCCAGAAGAAAAGAAATCGTCATCATCTTCATCGTCCTTCTTTGGTTTTGAAGGTGCTGTATACGTTTCAGTATGCGGCACTTCAAATTCAGTAGAAGGAGTAAAGTCCGTTAACGGCTTGCTTTGAACGTCCTCTTTTTTTACTTCCGTTTTTTTCTTTTTAGGAGCTGCTTTTTTTGCAGGAGCTTTAGTAGCAGGCTTCGCTACTTTTTTGCTTACTGTCTTTTTAGCAGGCGCCGCTTTTTTTACTGCTGCTTTTTTCTTCGCAACGGCTTTCTTTTTAGCAGGAGCTGCTTTTTTAGCAGCTTTTTTTGCTACTGTTTTCTTTTTAGCAACAACTTTCTTTTTAGCAGGAGCTGCTTTTTTAGTTGCTGTTTTCTTCTTCGCTACTGCTTTTTTAGTTGCAGTTTTCTTCTTTGCTACAGTTTTTTTAGCAGAAGATTTTTTTGGTGCTTTAGAAGCCTTACTTTTAGAGGCTTTAGAAGCAACCTTTTTCTTTTTTTTGTCAGACTTTGCCATATGCACCAAGGGTATTAAAAATAAAATATATTGACTAAGATTTATTTCGTACTAAAATATAAAAAATGTTTTATTTTAATAATAATTTGACAAAAAATATAAAAACCTTTTTTAATAATGATGTTGCGACTAGGTCCAAATGTATGATCGTGAACCCAGGTGTCTTGCTTTGTTTAGTGTCTTTCTTTTGTTTTCTGACCTCTTTTGGCCAAGATGGCACCTCTGATTCCCTACGTTTTCAGTTAAAAGCGCTAGAGAGAACACCTTTACTTTCAAGGGGAACAATCGGCCTATGGGTTCAGAATCAGGAAACCAATGAAGTATTGATAAATTATAATGCTGAAAAATCCTTCATTCCTGCATCAAATCTTAAGGTGGTAACCACTGCTTCTGCTCTGGCCATCTTAGGGGAGGACTACAAATTTATAACCAAAGGGTACATCAG
>JAQBNU010000047.1 GCA_028288365.1 Chitinophagaceae bacterium
TGCACAATATACATGGCATCGTTTACAAAATTGGAAATACCGCCTGAAGAAGCGGCTAAGGTTTCAAATACAGGATCTAATGGCGCGCCCTGATTACTCCATCCTCCTATAGCAAGCATTACTTTTACACCTTTGGCATGACCTTGAGATACGATAGAAGATAATTTTGCCCCATTGTCTACAGCATAAAGAGAACCCGTTGTTTGAGGGATAGCGAATGCGTAGTTGATGTGTGTGAGCTTGTCATATTGTATGGTGTTGGCATCACCTGACCATGAGGTTTCGTAACCTATTTTTCTCAGTTGTTGCGCTTGTGTGGCAATACTACTTGCAATAAATAGTACCCCAAAGATGATTTTAATGGGTAAATGTGAGAATCTCATAACTTATTCATTTGGGTTAATGATTTAGATAAAAAATGAGTTCTGCCCTGCTGGTTAAGACTGAGCGCTGAGACAAACATAATATAATTATTTGACTAAAAAATATAAACCAACAAATATTTAATTGAAATAGTTGTAAAAAATATAAGTTAAGTGATATAAAATATTGATACGTAAGTGTAAAAAAGGCTGTATGAAAGCCTCAAAAGTGGTTTTTCAAAGAAAAGGTTTAGAAGGATTTTGATCTAGTGAAGGAATGAAAAAATGGTCTATAAACGGGAACATCAGCGATTTTTTGAATCATAAAAGTAGGAACGTAAGATTCCGCGAAATGAAAAACGAGGCAGCGAATATCCACTCATTTCACTTTTACCATGAACAACAGTACAGGAAGTTTATATACATACTTTGAGAAACAGATTCGTTCCGAATTGGGATTTGAACCTAAAATAAAAACTGACGAACAAGGGATCATTGCCTTGTATAAACTGTTAGACGAAAAGCATGCTAACTTGTTAGTACAAATTATACAGCAAGTAGTAGACTTTGTTATTGGTCAAAATAAATTTTCAGGTATGGATTATCGTTTTACAACTTGTTTGAAATTGAAAAACGTGTACAATAAATACCACTGGTTTTTACTGGACGCTCACATTATAGAATCAGATAAAAATGGATATCCTTTGCGTTCGGTAGTGACGATGACCAATATTGATCTTGTAAAAAAAGACGATTTGATTTATTATAATATTTTGAAGAAAGATGATCTGGGTTTCTTCGCCACTATATTTCATGGTACTCTGCGCGATCCGGATCGTAACGATTCTTCGGGATTGACAGCGCGTGAAATGGAAGTGATTCACCTGATCAGTGAAGGCTATAAAAATGTAGAAATTTCAAAAAAACTTTTTATCAGTTTGAATACGGTGCAGACACACCGCAAAAACATATTGAAAAAAATAAAATGCAAAGGCACGGCCGAACTTACGAAATATGTCTTTGAAAGAGTAAGTGTTGTGTAAGTTTACCCTGCCCAATTCGCTCTGTCCAAACTCCTGTATTGTATGGCCTCTGCGACATGTGACGTTTCAATGTTTTTGTTTCCTTCTAAGTCTGCAATCGTGCGTGATACTTTTAAAATACGATCGTATGCTCTGGCTGAAAGCCCCAATCTTTCCATAGCGGTCTTCAATAATTTTTGCGCGCTGTCATTGAGTTGACAAATTTCTTTCACCATGGGAGAAGGCATCATGGCATTGGAAAAAATTCCTTTGCCTTTAGTCGTATTGAAACGTTCAGCTTGTAGTTCTCTTGCTCGAATCACGCGTGCTCGAATATCCTGACTGCTTTCTGAACGGTGCGAAGAAGCGATCTCTTCAAACTTTACCGGTGTGACTTCTACGTGCAAATCAATTCTGTCTAGCAAAGGACCGCTGATTTTATTTAGGTAACGCTGCACCACGCCTGGCCCGCATACACATTCTTTTTCCGGGTGATTGTAAAATCCACAAGGGCAAGGATTCATGCTGGCGATCAGCATAAAGTTGGCGGGAAATTCTACGGATATTTTTGCTCTGCTTATTGTAACTTTTCTTTCTTCCAGTGGTTGTCGCATCACTTCAAGTACGGTGCGTTTAAATTCAGGAAGTTCATCTAGAAACAATACACCGTTGTGCGACAAAGAGATTTCACCGGGTTGAGGAAATCCGCCGCCACCAACCAGCGCTACATCTGAAATGGTATGATGAGGAGCGCGGTAAGGCCGCTCCGTGACCAGTGCATCCGTGCGCCCTAATTTCCCTGCTACAGAATGAATCTTTGTCGTTTCCAATGCTTCTTCCAAAGACAATGGTGGAAGGATGGTAGGAATACGTTTGGCCAGCATCGTCTTTCCCGCACCAGGCGGGCCGATCATGATGACGTTGTGACTTCCTGCCGCTGCAATCTCTAACGCGCGCTTGATGTTTTCCTGTCCCTGTACATGAGCAAAGTCAACGGAGTAGGCATTGAGTTCCTGAAAAAATAATTCACGCGTATTGATTTTCACCGGTTCGATTTCAATACGCTCTTCCAGAAAATCAATGGCTTCCATCACTGTGGTGATTCCGATCACAGAAATTCCTTGTACAATTCCTGCTTCTCTTTCATTTTCTTTCGGCAGTAAAATGTATTTGAATCCCTGTCGCTTGGCTTCAATGGCAATAGGCAACATGCCTTTGACGGGTCGTAAGTCTCCGTTGAGTGCTACTTCTCCCATGATGATGCATTCTTCCAGCCGCGTACTTTTGAGTTGTTGCGAGGCATAGAGGATGCTTAATGTAATGGGTAAATCGAAAGCAGCGCCTTCTTTTCGAATGTCTGCAGGAGCAAGATTCACAACGACTTTCTGTCGTGGTAAAAAATAATCGTAATGTTTGATGACCGATTCAATGCGGTGTACACTTTCTTTGACGGCGTTATCTGGTAACCCGACAATAAAGATTTTTGTGCCTTGTACAATACTTGATTCAATAGAAACAGTAAAGGCATTGACACCATGGACGGCTCCGCCGTATGTTTTAGCTAGCATAAGAAAAAATTAAAAAGTGATACGACGTTAGTCGTTAATTAAAAATATAAGCGATGTAAAAAGTTTTATTGAATGAGGAAATGTGTGTAATAACTAAAATGCTTTTTCAATCAATCGCATAAAAATATGAATGATCTTGATGTGTACTTCCTGTATACGATCTGCAAATCCTGTATGTACAACGTTTACACATACATCAGAAAGGGGTTTGAGTTTGCCTCCGTCTTTACCGGTTAGACTGATTACTTTCATTCCTTTTTGTTTGGCCATCTTCGCAGCCTCGAGGACATTTTCAGAATTGCCGCTTGTGCTGATCGCCAATAACACATCACCCGATTTACCCACTCCTTTTACAAACCTCGAAAAAATCTGGTTGTATCCATAATCATTGCCTGTACAAGTAAGATAGCCGGGTTCAGAAATAGCTATGGCAGCAAAGGGTTCTCTGTCTTCTCTGTACTTACCTGTGAGTTCTTCTGCAAAGTGCATGGCATCACAATGTGAACCACCATTACCACAGGAAATTAACTTACCATCGTTTTTCAAACAGTGTACCATCACTTCCGCCGCTGCTTCTATAGCTTTCAGGTTGTTCTCATCAGAAAGAAATTTCTCGAGAACAGCAGATGCTTCCTGCAAGTCGTGTTTGATGGTAGAAATTGGCATGGTATACAGGTTAATATTTTTTAGTTTTCAGCACGCTGCTAATAACTACCAAGATTCATCTTCGAAGTCTGCATCTTCTTCGTCGTCGAAGTCATCCAAAGGATCTTCCAGATCATCTTCGTCTAATTCTTCTTCGTCAAAGTCTTTGATTTCATCCCAATCTTCTACGTCCTCTTCGTCCCATCCTTCTTCTTTGAAGTCATCGGCAATGTCATCCTCGTCGTCATCCTCCTCATCGTCTGCTTCAGCTCCAAGATCGTCGTCTTCGTCCTCTTCTTCTTCTTCAGCTTTTTTCTTTGCTGACTCAATAAGCACTACATTCTCTACATCGATGAGAGAATTTTCTAGCAAGGTGATTCCTGATTCAGAAACCAACACATCTTTCATTTCGGTAACGTGTTTCATAAAGTGATGTATTAACGCTCAAAACTATATAAAAAACAGATTTGTGTACTAAAGAAATAAAAAAAATATTTCATTTTTTTTATTTCCATGAGCCAACAACGGTAATGCCTCCCTGAGCTTTTTGTCCCAAGGTTACATTTATCTTAGTGTCAAGAGGTAAGAATAAATCTACTCTTGACCCGAATTTTATAAATCCTAACTCTTCTGTTTGCACGGTTTTATCAGATTCTTTGATGTACCACACAATTCGTTTGGCGAGCGCTCCGGCAATTTGTCGCAAGAGCAAAGCTTTGCCATCAGGGCGTTCTATCACGACGGTTGTTCTTTCATTGTCTGTGCTGGCTTTAGGATGCCAGGCGACAAGGAAAAGTCCCGGATGGTATTTGAAATATTTAACGGTTCCGCTTATGGGATGACGATTGACATGCACATTGAAGGGAGACATGAAAATGGACACTTGAATTCTTTTGTCCTTGAAATATTCCGGTTCATAGACTTCTTCAATTACGACTACTTTACCGTCGGCAGGGGCGATGATGAGATCATTGCCAGTCACCCATTGGCGGGATGGATGTCTGAAAAATTGAAGTACGGTAAGAAAGCTTAACAAAGATATAGTGGCAATGATGCAACTCCCCGGTGAGTGTAAAAATAAAAAGCTTGCTGTAGTGACAGCCGCTAAAGCAAGAAATAAAACCAGAAGTAGAGTCCTGCCTTCCTTGTGAATTGTCATAGAATTAAATTAAATATAGAATCGCAAATATAACTAAAACTTGCAATCAGTACACACCTCGTAATTTATATGTTTGTGCTACTTTATCAATAGCTACTATATACGCTGCCGTTCTTAAAGGTACCTGGTATTCTTTTGAGATTTTATAGACATTGTCAAATGCTTCCTTCATGATGCGGTCACTGCGTCTGTTCACTCGTTCCAGTGGCCATCTCATGCCCAATCGGTTTTGCACCCATTCAAAATAAGAAACCGTAACACCGCCTGCATTGGCTAAAATATCCGGTACAACAGTGATTCCTTTTTCATTGATCATTTCATCAGCCTTCGCACTGGTTGGTCCATTGGCTCCTTCCACGATGAGCTTCGCCTGGATTTTCGATGCATTGGCCAAGGTAATGACATCTTCTTTGGCGGCGGGAACTAATATGCTGGCTTTGCAGGTAATCAAATCATCGGCGCTGTCCATCTTGTCCGCATTCCCGTAACCTTCCAATGTGCCATTGTTTTCGTTACGGTAGAGGATAGCGTCTTTGATGTCTATGCCGTTCTCATTCCAGTATGCTCCGGAAATATCAGAAATACAGACGACCTTGATGCCTCGTTCATCGAGCATCTTTGCAGTATTGGAACCGACATTGCCAAATCCTTGAACGGCGCAAGTTGCTTTGTTGGGGTTCATGCGTAATTTTTGCATCGCTGCAAAAGTACTGACCATCACGCCTCGGCCGGTAGCTTCTGTTCTTCCAAGAGAACCTCCGAGAACAAGTGGTTTACCTGTTACTACTGCTAGTGTAGTTTGTCCTTTGGTTTTAGAAAATTCATCCATGAGCCAGGCCATTTCTGCGGCGCTTGTTCCCATGTCTGGTGCGGGAATATCTTTATCAGGTCCAAAAATATCTGCCATGGACAACGTATAGGAACGGGTCAATCGTTCGATTTCTCCTTTAGACATGGATCTCGGATCGCAGGTAATTCCACCTTTTGCTCCTCCGTAAGGAATGTCTACTACTGCACATTTCCAGGTCATCCAGGCTGCCAACGCTTTTACTTCATCGAGGTTTACACCCATATCAAAACGTATTCCTCCTTTGGATGGACCGAGCACAGTAGAATGAATGACACGGTAGCCTTCAAATACTTTTACCTTCCCATTGTCCATGGTGACAGGTAGGGACACGATGACTTGTTTGGCCGGATTTTTTAATACACTATATGTTTCAGGATCAAGACCGAGGATCTGTGCTGCCCCATCAAAACGGGACATCATGGATTCCAATGGGTTTTCTTTTTCTTGGAGTTTAGCGGATTCGGTAGCCATAAGATCTGTTTTGGGAGTTAAACGGTTTCTCAAACGAAATGGTTAAGAAACGAATACTTTCAAATACATTAATAAAAATGGAGAAGCAATAAACAGGCCATCAAAGCGATCCAGAAAACCTCCATGTCCAGGAATCAGGTTGCCCGAATCCTTAACAGAAAGATTGCGCTTGAATAATGATTCTACCAAATCGCCTATGCTTCCGAAGACGATGATAATTAAAGAAAGCACTACCCAGTTGAGCAAAGAAAGATTGGGAAAAAAGTATGCACAAAACCAGG
>JAQBNU010000070.1 GCA_028288365.1 Chitinophagaceae bacterium
ATTTAATCGGAAGCAAAAAATTAATTTCTCTCTATGTATTGGGAGGCCTTGTAGCAGGATTGACCTATATGTTGGTCACCAATTACATTCCGTTTTTTCAAGAACATTCTGCAGGGAATCTGGTCGGCGCCTCAGGCAGCGTATACGCGGTAGTGGTTGGAGCCGCCGCCATTTCACCTTCGTATCGTTTTCACCTGGTATTTATCGGACCTGTTAAAATTTCCTATATCGCTTTGGCTTATGTGTTCTTCTCTTTTATCGGAACAGTAGGTGCTAATCCCGGAGGAAATGTCGCTCACTTAGGAGGTGCCTTGCTTGGTTTTATTTTTGTCAGTCAATTGAGAAAAGGCAATGACTTAGGGAAACTCATCTTCACTCCCTGGAATAAAATCAAAGGCATTTTCGATCGCAGCGCTCGCATTAAAGTTTCTTATAAAAACGATGCGACATCAGGAAAATCACGTCAGGCACAGCAGGCAGAGATCGATGCCATACTGGATAAAATATCCCGTTCAGGATATGAAAGCTTGAACAAAGAAGAAAAACGAAAATTGTTTGAGGCAAGCCAACAGTAGGGTGAACAGTAAACAGTAACGAATCGGGAAGGATGGCTTTGCGTTAGGGATCGAGCGGAAAGCCCGAAGCGCGTTGGATCTGAGCGGCTGGCGGACTTGCAGCGAGAGCCCGACCCCGCCATCAAATTTGTACTCACCTTAATCGATTGATTGCGGGGAAACGCCCTAGTAAGCCAAGTAAGTAATATATAATCATAACAGTATTTATCATACGATTACCAAAATCAAATCTCTCTTTAAAATAATCAACATGGCCATTGACCTACAAAATATTTTAACAGAAGAAAAAGACGGCATCCTGTACGTCACGATCAACAGGCCCGACAAGCTGAATGCGCTGAATCGTAAAACCATTGAAGAACTAGACAGCGTCTTTACTTACGCGCAGGAATTGCATACCGTTAGAGTCGTTATACTTACGGGTTCTGGCACTAAAGCATTTGTAGCCGGTGCGGACATCTCTGAATTTTCCTCGTTTACAGATGAAGAAGCCACCAACTTGTCTTTGTTTGGTCAAAATGTATTCAGCAAAATAGAAAGCCTTTGCAAGCCTGTCATTGCAGCCATAAACGGTTATGCATTAGGCGGCGGTTGCGAATTGGCATTGGCTTGTCACCTGCGCATCGCAAGTCAAAACGCAATGTTCGGACTTCCTGAAGTTACCTTAGGGTTAATTCCCGGATACGGAGGTACACAACGTCTTCCACTCATTGTCGGCAGAGGTAAAGCATTGGAAATGATTTTAACTGGCGCTCCCAAAGACAGCGCCTGGGCTTTACAAGCGGGACTTGTCAACCAAGTGACTGAATCCGAAAACTTATTGGCCAAAGCCACAGAAGTAGCACAACTGCTGACTACCAGAGGACCTATCGCTTTGAGAAAAGCCATTGAAGCCACACTTGATCCCATCATTGATTACCAGTTGGAAGCCAAATTATTTGGAGACTGTTTCGACACAGAAGATTTCAGAGAAGGAACTTCAGCCTTTTTAGAAAAAAGAAAGCCTGTCTACAAAGGAAAATAAATGAGCAATGTCTTAAAAAGATTAGCTGGGCAAACTGCGCTTTATGGATTGAGTAGTATCCTGGGACGTACGGTAAATTTTTTACTGGTGCCTTTGCTCACTCACTTGTTGCTGCCTCCCGAATATGGTGTCATTACTTACTTGTATGCCTATACAGGTTTTCTCAACATCATTTATTTATACGGTTTAGAAACTGGTTATTTTCGCTTCGCCAAAAAAGATGGTGTAGGCGAAACCAATGCTTTCGCTGTTTCCTTCAGCAGTATACTCGTATCGACGGCCTTATTCTCTTTGGTATTCGTTTTATGGAGCACACAAATTGCTCAACTCGTATTGCACGAAAACCACAGCGAATACATTGTGTTACTGGCTTTGATTCTAGCAACGGACAGTTTAGCCGCTTTGCCCTTCGCGCGTTTGCGTTGGAGAGGGAAGGCTTTGCAATTTGCCACACTGAAATTATCCTCCATCTTCCTGAACATTGGCTTAACCCTGCTGTTCTTAAAAGCTATTCCTGCCTGGCTACTTCCTGCTGATCATGCGGTATATGGACTTTTGAATCCATGGATTTATTCAGATGAAGTAGCCAATATCTTATTGGCCAATTTACTGGCCAATCTTTTTCCCTTTCTTTTCTTTTGGAGTGTGATCAAAGGTTTTCATTTTACCTTGCGCAAAGACATTCGTAAAGACCTAATCGCTTATTGCATTCCACTGATGTGGATGGGACTGGCAGGCATGGTGAATGAATTGATGGATAGAATTTTGCTGGAATATGTCTTGCCTGAAAATTTCTACCCCGGACAAAAAAATTTATACGCGATAGGAGTTTATGGAGCTTGTTACAAACTATCCATGTTCATGACACTGGCCATACAAGCCTTCCGCTACGCCGCTGATCCCTTCTTTTTCTCCAAAGCATCCGATAAAAACGCGCCGGCTTTATTTGCCAAGGTCATGACCTGGTTTGTGATCAGTTGTCTTTCAATCTTTATATTAGTCAGCATCTTCCTTCCATACTTCGGTCAGTTGTTGCGTAACCCTGAATACAGACAAGGTTTATACATAGTGCCTTACCTGCTACTGGCCAATCTATTCCTGGGCATTTACTACAATCTTTCCATGTGGTACAAGTTGACCGACAAAACCATTTACGGTACTTACCTCAGTATTGGTGGTGCAGCCATCACACTACTGGGTAATCTCTTGTTGATTCCTGTGCTAGGTTATTTTGGCAGTGCCATCACTACTTTAATATGCTACTTGTCTATGGCGTTATTGAGCTGGTACTTCGGACAAAAATATTATCCTATTCCATATAACATTGTAAAAATAAGCGCCTACATTTTATTTGCCCTGGTGTTGGTCTTTGCCTCACAGTTTTTGCAAACCGATAACCTGTTGACAGACCTTGTTTTTCGTAGTTTATTACTACTTATTTATCCAATTGGCGTATATCTGTTTGAAATCAAAAAAATCTGGGTCAAACTATCCTAAAATTTTATATTTTTGAATAATAGAAGAAGGCACTGAAAATAAAAATGCAAATCGTTTGAAACATCTGCTTTCTCATAAATCGGCAATTAAACAAACACTCGTATAGATGAAGATTATTATTCCAATGGCAGGTATGGGCAAAAGAATGAGACCTCATACTCTTACTGTTCCTAAACCTTTAGTTCCTATTGTTGGTAAGCCCATCGTCAACCGCCTGGTAGAAGACATTGCCAAAGTATGCGGAGAACAAATTACAGAAGTCGCTTTCATCATCGGCGATTTTGGAAAAGAAGTAGAAGCAAAATTATTAAAGATTGCTGAATCCATCGGAGCCAAAGGAAGTATCTACTACCAACGCGAAGCCTTGGGAACAGCTCATGCCATTCAATGTGCCAAAGATTCTTTGTCAGGTAAAGTAGTGGTAGCTTTTGCAGATACGTTATTCAAAGCAGACTTCAAGCTGGATACTTCGAAAGAAGGCATCATCTGGGTACAACAAGTAGAAGATCCTCGCCCTTTTGGAGTCGTACAACTCAACGACAAAAACGAGATCACCCATTTCCTAGAGAAACCAGAAACATTTGTCAGCGACTTAGCCATCATTGGAATATACTATTTCAGTGACGGAGAACGTTTGAAAAAAGAAATTCAATTCGTCATCGATAACGAAATAAAAGACAAAGGAGAATATCAATTGACAAGCGCATTGGAAAACATGCGCCAGGCCGGTGTGAAATTCTTTCCTGGCCGTGTAACCGATTGGCTAGACTGTGGCAACAAAGATTCTACAGTAGATACGAATGCACGTTACCTGGAATATGTAAAAGATCAGCAACTGGTAGCCAAGAGTGCCATACTTGAAAATTGTACCATCATTCCTCCGGTATACATTGGAGAAAAAGCACAGATTAGAAATTCCGTTGTAGGTCCGCATGTTTCCATTGGTGACAATACCCGCGTTGAAAATAGCGTAGTGACTCGCAGCATTGTTCAAACAGAAGCACACATACTAAACGCACGCATACACAACTCTATGGTAGGCAACTATGCACATGTGCACGGTTCAGAAATAGACTTGAGCGTGGGAGATTACAATGTCATTAAACTCTAAACTACACCCGTCATATGATACAGCATTTAGGCAGGTCCTTTGGGGCCTGCTTATTTTGCTTATTGCCTTTGCATGTAAAACGAAAACACCGGTGCAAAGCGCTACACAAACGCAACCTGCAAAAGGCATGCGCGAAGACGTGCGCGTTGCTTTCGAGGCCGCCTTCAACGATGGTATGAAATATTATATGATCGGCGACAACGTAGAGGCTACCAAGTCTTTTGAAAAATCAATTGTCATCAACAACACTTCGGCTGCTGCTTTTTTTGTATTGGGTAAACTTTACTTCTTACAAAACGACATGATCAAGGCGCGCGCTTACTCTGAAGAAGCAACCGAACTGGATACTAAAAATCCTTACTACTTCGAACAGCTGGCTCACATATACGAATACCAGCAATTGTACAACGATGCCGAAAAGACCTACCGCAAGCTCGTTGCATTGACTCCTGCAACGCCTGATTATTATTACGATCTGGCGGCCATGTCTTTTTACCAAAACAAAGTGGACGATGCGTTAAAAACATACTCTGTCATAGAAACTAAGTTTGGAAAAAACCTTGAATTGACCCGTCAAAAACAACAGTTGTTGTTGCGTTCGAATAAAATGGACGATGCCATCAAAGAAGGTGAAAGCCTAGTGAAAGCTTATCCCGACGAAATTGAATACCAAATTGCACAGGCTGAATTTTTATACACCAACGGTAAATACGAAGACGCGCTTACTATTCTCAACAGAATTGTTCAACAGGAAGATCCGGAAAATTTATCGGCGCATTTGCATCTGGCCAATATCTACCAGACGCAAAACAACAATGACAAAGCCTTTGCGGAATTGATGATCGCTTTTAAAAATCCGACACTGGATCTTGATACACGCATGAAGGAGCTGGAAGATGTTGTAAAGAACGCATCCACACCGGCACTTCAGGAACAAGCGGAGGAATTGATCAAACTGACATTACTTTATTATCCGGGAGAAGCCAAAGGATACGACATGCTTGGCGTGTTGTACCTGAAGATGAATAAAAATAAAGAAGCGTTACAAACATTAAAAAAAGCCTTGCGCTACAAAGCCGGTGATTACAACAATTGGGTAGAAGTATTGAATTTGGAATACGCTCTTCAACAATACGACAGTTTAATCACAGACACCGATCGTGCATTGGAATTATTCCCTAACCAGGCTGTCATCTGGTACTACGGTGGAATGGGCGCTTACATGAAAAAGGATTATCACAAAGCCGTGAAATACCTGGATCAATCTAAAAAGCTGGCCAATACACAACCGGAAGTGAAAATACTGGCGCTTTCTTTATTGGGAGATACCTATCATGAATTAAAAAATTATCCCAAGTCTGACGAGAGTTACGAAGAAGTACTGAAGCTGGATCGTAACAACGACCATGCCTTGAACAACTACAGTTATTTTCTTTCACTGCGTAAAGAGAAGCTTGAATTGGCGTTGGAGCTTTCTGAACGTCTCATGAAAAAATATCCGGGTAATCCTTCCTACATCGATACCTACGGCTGGGTGTTGTATCAAATGAAAGATTATACCAATGCAAAAAAACACCTGGAAATAGCCATGTCCATTTCTAAAAAAGGGATCATCGTAGAACATTACGGAGATGCGTTATACCACCTGGGTGAAAAAGAAAATGCGTTGAACTACTGGAAAGAAGCCAAACAATTGGGTGGTGCTTCTGAGTTCATCAATAAAAAAATATCCGATGGCAAAATGCATGAATAGGCTTCTCCTACTTGTTCCATTATTCTTTGTTATTCTTTCAGCCTGTCATAAACAGCCTGCTTCCTCTGCACGCGAACATTCATTAAAAAGTGACACGAGCATAAGCTGGACTCCTTTGTCTTTCAACTACCTTGTCCTTAAAAGCAAGGTGACCTACAAGACCAACGAAAGCAGCACGAACCTGACGGCTAATATTCGTATAAAAAAAGACAGCGTCATCTGGCTGTCCATCACGCCGGGCATGGGCATAGAAGTGCTGAGAGCCGTCATCACGCCTGACTCTGTCAAAATCATTAACCGCATCGATAATAAATACGATCAATACAGCATCGCTTTTATCAAGCAAACATTTGGCATTGATCTGGACTATTATAACCTGCAAAACTTAATGGTTGGAAATATCCTTCTTCCCTTAAATGAAGACGATCATGTACTCACTTCCGGCGAAACCTGGCGCATCGACCAAAAGCGCAGTGCGATGGAAGTAGTATCCATCATCTCTCGCGTGCAGAAAAAAGTAATCAGCACAGAAGCTAAAAGTGCAGACGGCAAGTATGTACTGGTCAATTATAAAGATTTTGCAGTGACCGATTCCATTCTCTTTCATCAGGAGCAGTCCTTGTTGATGAAAACAGGCAACGATACTTCCTACTTAGAAGCGTCGCATCAGAAAATTGAATTCCCTAAAAAAAGTGTCGCCTTTCCTTTCAATGTGCCTAAGAAATATGAGAAACAATAGTTCACCGCTATACCTACTCGTATTTACATTCCTTGTTTTTTCACTTGGATCGGAGCAAGCTTTTTCTCAAACAAAAAATCGAAAGCAGCTGGAAGAGCGTAAGGGCGCTAGCTTGAAGAAGATTGAAGAAACCAATAAGATCCTTAATCAAACGAGAGAACAAAAAGAAAGTAACCTCACCAAGCTCAACCTCATCAAACAAAAAATCAAAGTACAGGAAAGTTTGATTCAAAACATCAACGAAGAAATTGAACTCTATGATGTCGAAATCAAAGAATCAGAAAACATCATCGTAGCGCTGGATCAGGACATCCAAGAAATGAAAAACGAATACGCACGCATGGTAGTCGTTGCCTATAAGTATTCAGGGACATTTGATAAACTGGCGTATGTTTTTGGAGCAGATAATTTTCGCCAAATGATGCAGCGCTATCAATACTTCAAACAATATTCTGCCATACGCACCAATGAACTTGCACAAATCGAAGCCGTGACCAAAACGCTGGAACGCCAGCGTACAAGCCTTCTCCGGAAGAGAAATGAAAAAGCAAAATTAGCCGGATTGAAAATCCGAGAAGCTAATAATCTGAATCAGGCGAAAACACAACACGATGAAGTATTGAAAGAATTGAGTGCAAAAGAAATACAATTGCGTGAAGAATTAGAAGAATCAAAACAGTCGCTGCTAAAACTCGAAAAGTTAATCGTTGATCTCATAGAAGAAGAACGTAAAAAAGCCATTGCTGCCGAGAAGAAAGCCGCAGCGCTAGCTGCCGCAGCGGCAAAGAAGACAACGAAAAATTCTGCCAGTTCTAAAAAAGCAATAGCCGCAAGCAACAATGCGATGAAGACATTGAACAGCAATGTCGCTCTCTCCTCCAATTTTGCCAACAATCAGGGCAAGCTACCTTGGCCGGTGAACAAAGGAAGAATCACTCAGCATTTTGGCAAACAAGCTCATCCTGTGCTGAAAGGTGTGTATGTAGAAAATCTTGGAGTGGACATTGTAACCGTAGCAGGCGAACAAGTAAAAGCCGTGTTTGCCGGAAAGATCATGACGGTGGCGCAAGTGCCGGGCATGAACTATGTCGTGATGATACAACACGGAGAATTTTTCACCGTTTACGCCAAATTAAAATCAGTAACCGTCACTACTGGACAACAAGTACAGCGCAATCAGATCCTGGGTGAAGTCTACACCGATAAGAGCAATACCAGCGAAGTTCAATTCCAGATTTGGAGGAATGAACAAAAACTCGACCCGGAAAGCTGGCTGTTCGACAAATAGCTGGTTTTCAGTATTTTTTAATCGTATAAAGTTTATGTGGCGGCACCAATAAAATTGTTTGCGTTGGCTTTATTCCCTATCTTTGTAGCCTTAACAAAAAACCTACGTCATTATGGTATCTCTTACTCAATTTCTATTCCTGGGTCCGATCGGAGCATGGGAAGTGTTTCTTCTATTGACAGTCATCCTGATCTTCTTCGGAGCTAAAAAAATACCAGAATTGGCTCGTGGATTAGGTAAAGGAATCAGAGAATTCAAAGATGCAAGCAGCGAAGTAACAAAGAGCCTTGAAGAAGGTATGAAGGACAAAAAAGAAGACAAAAAATCATAGTGAAAGTTTATCATTCGTTTCAGGAGATCAGCAGTGATCTTACATCAGGCAAGATCACCTGCAAAGAACTCGTTAGCTATTACCTGGAAAACATTGAGAAAAATAAACACCTCAATGTTTTTGTTGAAGTATACAAAGCCGAGGCATTACAGCAAGCCGAACTGATTGACGCAAAAATCAAAAGCGGAAAAGCAGGGCGCCTTGCGGGTATGGTCATTGGCTTGAAAGATGTTCTTTGCCACAAAGGACATGGCCTTCAGGCGTCCAGTAAAATACTGGATAAATTCGTTTCTCAATTTTCAGGGACTGCCGTTCAACGCATATTGGACGAAGACGCCATTGTCATTGGTCGTCAAAGCTGTGATGAATTTGCCATGGGATCATCCAATGAAAACTCTGCGTTCGGCCCTGTATTGAATGCAGCAGACATCACGCGCGTACCAGGCGGTTCTTCAGGAGCCTCTGCTGTAGCGGTGCAAGCCGATTTGTGTTTGGCCTCTTTGGGTTCTGATACCGGAGGTTCTGTTCGTCAACCGGCGGCATTTTGCGGAACAGTCGGTTTGAAACCCAGCTATTCACGCATCTCCCGTTATGGTTTGATCAGTTATGCTTCTTCTTTTGATTGCATCGGTATATTGAGCAAGAATGTGGAAGACGCCGCATTGATTCTTGAAACCATTGCCGGTGAAGATCAATACGACTCTACCGTATCCAGCAAACCTGTACCAGCCTATAGTCAATTGCTAAAGTTTGAAGGCAAAGCACGCATCGGTTATTTGAAAGAATCCATTGAAAGTCCTGGCGTAAACGAAGAAATCAAACAAGCTACCAAAGCCCTTTTGGATAAATTGCAAAAGGATGGCAATACAGTAGAAGCCTTTGAATTCAACTTGCTCGATTATATTTTACCTGCCTATTATATTCTGACTACCGCCGAAGCCAGCTCTAACCTGGGCCGCTACGACGGAGTGAAGTATGGCTATAGAAGTACAAATATCACCGACCTGGAGTCGATGTATAAAAAAACGAGGTCCGAAGGATTTGGTAAAGAAGTAAAGAAAAGAATCATGCTGGGTACTTTCGTTTTAAGCGCCAGCTATTATGATGCGTATTATACCAAGGCTCAAAAAGTAAGAAGACTCATCAAAGAACAAACAGAAAAATTGTTTGAAAAATATGACTTCATCCTTATGCCGACTACTACCACTACAGCGTTTAAATTAGGAGAACACTCCAATGATCCGTTGTCTATGTATTTAGCAGATTTGTTTACAGTGCAGGCTAACCTCTGTGGCATTCCCGGAATCTCTTTACCAGCCGGTAAAGACAAAGACGGTATGCCAATCGGTATTCAATTGCTGAGCAAAAGTTTTGACGAAACAAGATTACTGGCCTTCTCTCAACATATTTTTAAAAATCTGAACTAGGAGAATGAGAGGTGCTCCAAAAATAGCTTTGATTGTTATCATAGGCTGTAGCCTTTGGCTATCGTCTGGTCAGGCTGTCTATGGACAAACACAACCTCAGGACACGACACTCAATGACCTCGTGATTCAAGGGGATTCCTCTGCCCTTGCACCAGATGATGAAACAGTAGTCGTTGAAGGCAACGATTCTTTAGAGAACGGATTGAAAAATCCTGACGATGTATTTATCGGATCGGAAGCCATCCTTACCCAACGATTAAAAAAAATCGAAAACAAAATCCCTCTTACACTGAATGCACGTACTAAAAGTTTCATGCATTATTTTACTGTAAGAAACAGACGCTATTCTTTGGTCATGGAAAGACGTCGCCGTTTGTTCTTCCCTATTTTCGAAGAAGTATTCAAACAGATGAATCTTCCGGATGAATTGAAATACCTGGCCATTGTAGAATCCGGATTAAATCCACGAGCCATGTCGCGCGTAGGCGCAGCTGGGTTGTGGCAATTCATGCCGGGTACAGGCAAAGAGTTTGGATTGTACCAGGATCAATACATCGATGAAAGACTGGATCCCTATTTGTCCACCATTGCTGCAGGCAAATACCTGAGACAATTAAATAGAACCTTTGACGACTGGGAACTTGGCATCTCTTCCTACAACTGCGGACCAGGAAACGTGCGCCGCGCCATTCGTAAATCCGGTTATAAAAATTCTTTCTGGGGAGTCTATTATAATTTACCTGCTGAGACAAGAGGTTACTTGCCGCAATTGGTGGCACTTACCTACAGCATGAATTATTTGGAAGCGCATGACATCATTGCCGATTCCATTGAATATCCTGTTGCCTTTGATACCATCACCATTCAACAATACCTGAACCTGGAAGTGTTCAGTAAAGAACTCAATATTCCGGTGGAAGATTTTATCAAGATGAATCCGGCTTTCCTGAAAAATTATTTTCCGGGACACAGACCAGTTACCATTCGTATACCGGCAGACAAAATGGTGTACTATGCACAAAACGAGTCTGATATCCTGAATGCCGCCGGTAAAAGAGATGTTGCGGTAAAAGAAGTACCGGTCATCGTAAGAAGTTATTCTCAAAAAGCCACGCAAACTTCTGCTTCTTCCAAAACACAAAAGAAAAAAATAATTTACATCGTCAAGAGAGGCGATGTGCTGGGCAATATCGCCGACAAACACAATGTAGGATTGTCAGAATTAAAGAACTGGAATGGATTACGAAAAAACACCATTCGCCAGGGACAAAAATTAATCATTTATAAAAAAGGAACAGCTGTTGCCTCTAGCTCTTCTTCACGCAGCACTTCGTCGTCAGGAAAGAAAACACCAGCCTACCACTACGTGAAACAAGGCGATACCTTGTGGACCATTTCCAAGAAATACGAATTGCCCGTTGACCAACTCAAGAAATTGAACAACCTGAAAGATGGTAACATCAAGCCAGGGCAGAAATTAAAATTAAGTTAGCAAACCCTTCTAAATTTTTACATCATGTCGATCAACAAGGAAGATGCTCTTAATTACCACTCACAAGGACAACCCGGAAAAATAGAGGTTGTTCCTACCAAATTACTCAGTTCACAATTGGATCTGGCACTCGCCTACTCTCCTGGTGTAGCGGAACCTTGCAAAGAAATCGCAGCCAATCCTGACGACGTGTACAAGTACACCGCCAAAGGTAATTTGGTAGCTGTCATCACCAATGGCACAGCCGTATTGGGTTTGGGCAACATCGGACCGGAAGCTTCTAAACCGGTGATGGAAGGTAAAGGTGTATTGTTTAAAAAATTCTCAGGCATAGATGTCTTTGATATTGAAATCAACTCTACTGATCCCGATGATTTCATTCGCATTGTAGAAAGCCTGGAACCCACCTTCGGAGCCATTAACCTGGAAGACATCAAAGCACCTGAATGTTTTAAAATAGAACAGGAACTTCGCCGCCGAATGAAAATACCGGTGATGCATGACGATCAGCACGGCACCGCGATCATCTCTTCTGCTGCTTTGCTCAATGCCTTAGAAGTAGTCGGTAAATCCATCGCTGATGTGCGCATCGCTATCAGCGGCGCAGGAGCAGCCGCTATATCTTGTACACGTTTGTACCATTCATTGGGTGCTCGCAAAGAAAATATTGTCATGGCAGATATTGACGGCGTCATTCGCAAAGACCGCCAGGGCATGCCTCAAGCACAAATGGAATTCGCTACAGACCGCGACTTGCGTACTCTTGCAGATGCCGTTAAAGACGCTGATGTTTTCATTGGTCTCTCTGCAGGCGGTGTATTGAAAAAAGAAATGCTATTGAGTATGGCAAAAAATCCTATTGTTTTTGCCATGGCCAATCCCAATCCGGAGATTGAATACAACGAAGCCATCAACGCACGCCCGGATGTCATCGTGGCTACAGGCCGCTCTGATTATCCCAATCAGGTGAATAATGTCTTGGGCTTCCCCTTTATCTTCAGAGGAGCATTGGATGTAAGAGCTACAGAAATCAACGAAGCCATGAAACTGGCAGCCGTGAAAGCCCTTGCCGAGCTAGCCAAAGAACCAGTGCCAGATATTGTCAACAAAGCATACGGTGATGATACCATTACCTTCGGAAAAACTTATTTGATTCCTAAACCTCTTGATCCACGCCTCATCACGAGTGTTTCACCTGCTGTGGCCAAAGCAGCCATTGCGTCTGGTGTAGCACGCAAACCCATTACCAATTGGGAACAATACGAAGTGGAACTGCAACAACGCATCGGCATTGATCAAAAACTGATGACGCGTATGATCACTCAAGCCAAGGGACACCCACAGCGTGTGGTCTTTGCAGAAGCCGATCATCCTAAAATATTGAAAGCCGTTCAAGTCATTCAAAACGAACGCATCGCGATTCCAGTGTTACTTGGTGATCCGAAAAAAATTGCAGAAGTAGCAGAAGCCATCGGTGTGAACATCAAAGGCATTGAAATCATTGATCCCAATTTTTCTCCGGATAAAACAGAAAAGTACGCGCAGGTCTTTTTCACCAAACGTCAACGCAAAGGCATCACCCTTTCTGAAGCCCTTGAAATCATGCGCAACCGCGATTACTTCGCAGCAGCCATGGTAGAAACAGGAGATGCAGATGCCTTCATTTCCGGCTTGACACACGACTACGCGGAAAGCATCAAGCCAGCTTTACAGTTGATCGGTTCACAAAAAAATGTGAAACGCATTGCAGGGATGTACATCATGATCAACAAAAAAGGTACTTTCTTCTTTTCTGATGTGACCATGAATGAAAATCCCACGGCAGAAGAATTGGTAGACATCGTACAACAAACGGCTGAAGCGGTAAGGCTTATGGGCTTTGAACCAAAGATCGCCATGTTGTCTTATACCAACTTCGGCTCCAGTAAAGGCGATGTACCCAACAAGGTAGCCAAAGCTACGGCCCTTGCGAAACAAAGATGTCCCGACTTGATCATTGAAGGAGATATACAAGCCAATGTCGCGCTGGATACTGCTTTGCAACAAGAGATGTATCCGTTTAGCGCCCTGGCTCAGGATGGAGCAAATACTTTTATTTTTCCTGATCTGGCTTCCGGAAATATTGCTTATAAGCTATTGCAGGAAATCGGCGGGACAGAAGCCATTGGCCCGCTGTTGCTGGGAATGGAGAAACCAGTACACATTCTTCAAATGGGTAGTTCGGTAAGAGAAATTGTAAACATGACAGCTGTAGCCGTGGTGCAAGCCGCTGACATGTCTAAAAACAAGAAGTCATGATCGCATACATCAAAGGCAAACTCACCGTTAAAGATCCGACATACGTCATCATTGAAGCGAACAATATAGGCTACCACGCCAAGATCTCTTTGTACACTTTTTCAGCCATCAAAGAAATAGAAGAAACTTTATTGCATACCTGGGTGCACATCAAAGAAGATGCCCATACCCTGTATGGCTTCTCTTCTGAAAAGGAACGCAACGTTTTTTTAGACTTGACATCCATCAGCGGCATCGGCCCGGGCACTGCCTTGGTGATGCTTTCCTCCCTCAATCCCAGCGAAGTACGCAAAGCCATTGCACAAGAAGACGTCCGAACCATTCAGGCTGTGAAAGGCATCGGTCCAAAAACCGCACAGCGTGTGATCCTCGAACTGAAGGACAAAATGAGGAAGATCGAATTGCTTCCGGGAGAAGATAAAAGCTTTTCAAATTCTAGTAGCAATAATATCCGTCAAGAGGCGTTTAATGCACTGGTTACACTGGGGTTTGCCAGAAGTGCCGCAGAAAAAACCATCGACACTGTACTCAAACAAAAAGGAGAAGATATTTCTTTAGAAGACTTGATCAAATGGGCCCTGAAATCATCGTAATTTTTTAAAATTTGCTACTGTTCTCTAAAAATATAATTCTGCCAAGCATACTGTTGTTGTGCATGGGTACTTGGATCTCATTGGCCAAGCCCCATTCGGGAGAATATTATATGATCGAGAAAGAAGTCTCTTCAACGCCCGAAGATTCTACCCTCAAGAAAAAAAGAAAAAGAACCCAATCTTCCTATACACCACAGGATCGGATGGGAGATCCTTATTCTCAACAACAAAACAAATCTCCTTTCGATTTGAAGGATCCGGATGTACTCAAACAAAACATCGAACTGGATACTTCCCTTGATCACTATAACATCAACGAAACAGTAGGCGACCAGGATTACCGCACACCTTCTGAAGTTTCTTTTGAAGAAGCTTACAAGATGAAGAACGAGGAGATGCTCAAGAATTATTGGAAAAACAAGAGCACAGGACCTCTCGGTGAAAAACCAACCAAAGCAGCAGGACCTTTCAGCTTGAAAATTCCTGTGCGCGGCCTGGAAGGCCCATTTGGTAGCAACTTCGTAGACATACGCCCTAGCGGTTTAGTTACACTGGACTTCGGTGGAAAATGGCAACGTGTCTATAACCCCGCGTTGAGTGTGCGTCAGCAAAAGAATGGCGTTTTCGATTTTGACCAGCAGATTACCATGAACGTGGTGGGTCAGATTGGTGAAAAGTTAAAGTTGACCGCAAACTGGGATACGAAGGCTGCTTTTGAATTTCAAAACAACGTCAAGGTACAGTACACCGCATTTGAAGAAGACATCATCCAAGGTGTAGAAGTAGGTCGTGTCAGCATGCCGCTGAATAGTTCACTCATCAACGGTGCACAGAACTTGTTCGGTATCAAAACAAAATTAAAATTTGGGCGCATGACCGTGACCTCTGTACTCGCCCGTCAGGACGGTAAGGTAGACGAAATGGTCATCAAAGGCGGATCGGCAGGTAGAACGTTTGAAGTCAAAGGAAGTGGTTACGAAGATTACAAACACTTCTTCCTCTCTCAATTTTTTAGAGACAACTTCGAAGGTTCTTTCAAAACATTGCCGATTTTGAGCTCAGGAGTAAAGGTAACGCGTGTGGAAGCCTACATCACCAACAGAAACAGTACCACGACCAACCTCAGGGACATGGTGGCTTACCTGGATTTGGGAGAAGGTAAAAAAATTCACAACACCGCGAAGATCATACCGACTACCGGTTTGCCTCCGCCTAATAATAATCCTCCGGCATTCAACGGCGCCAACAATTTATACGCCGAACTCATCGCACCTGGTATGAGTAGAAATTCCGATGCGATTTCTACTGCACTCACAGGATTGGGATATGAAAACGGATCCGACTATACCGTTATCAAAAGTGCGAGAAAACTTGATCCTACCAAAGACTTTACTTTTAACCCTGATCTCGGTTACATCTCTTTGCAAACAACTTTACAAACCAGTGAAGTACTTGCCGTAGCCTATGAATATTCTTACAACGGACAAACCTATAAAGTCGGTGAATTGCAGGAAGACTATGGAGCTAGCGGCCCCAATGACGCACTCATTCTGAAAATGCTGAAGCCTGCCACCATCAAGCTAGACATTCCTTCCTGGAATTTGATGATGAAAAACGTTTACAACCTGGGTGCGACACAATTGACCAAGGATAATTTTCAATTAAGAGTCATATACAAAGACGATTTATCCGGAGCCGATCTTCCCAACTTACAAGAAGGAACCCGAACAAAAGATGTTCCTCTACTTCAACTTTTCGGATTGGATCGACTCAACCCCAATAATGACCCATCTCCGGATGGGAACTTTGACTATGTGGAAGGAGTCACTGTTGATTCCAGAAACGGTAGAATCATTTTCCCTGTGCTGGAACCTTTCGGTCACACACTGGATACGTTGCTGTACGATCAACCGGATCTGGTTAGAAAATATGTTTTTACAGAACTCTACGCCACCACGAAGCAAGCGGCTCAACAAGCAGCAAGTCATGACAAGTTCTTCATGAAAGGACGTTACCAAGCTTCTTCATCCAGTGAAATTGTATTGCCAGGCATCAACATCGCTCCTGGATCTGTAGTGGTAGTCGTTGGAGGAAACACATTGAAAGAAGGTGTTGACTATACCATTGACTATACCCTCGGTCGTCTGAAGATCATCAACGATGGAGCATTGGCTTCGGGACAAGACATCAGGATACGTTTTGAAAAACAAGATTTGTTCAACTTCCGAAGAAAATCTTTTTATGGCGCACGCTTCGATTATCAGGTGAACAAAGACTTCCTCATCGGAGCCACTGTCCTCCAACAAAATGAGGCGCCACAAATCAGTCGTGTCAACATCGGTGATGAGCCCTCTAAAAACACGGTGTTTGGCTTGGATGCAAATTTCAATAAGGAGTCCAGAAGACTGACAAAACTCGTAGACTTACTTCCTTTCATAGAAACAAAGGCACCCTCACAAGTGACTTTCCAGGGAGAAGTGGCGGTATTGAAACCAGGCCACAATAAAAAAATCAACCAGGACGGATCAAAAGGTGTTGCCTTCATTGATGATTTCGAAGGAAGTAAAACACCTTATGATTTAAAAACCACACCTACGAAATGGAAACTCGCCGCTACACCAAGTCGATTCCCGGAGAGTACCGATTCGACCAGAAAATTTTCAAAGAACAGAGCCAAGATAGCCTGGTACAACATTGACAACGTATTCTACAATCCGAGCAATTCCATTGGTTATCCAGCTAGTGGTACCACTGTAAAAGGCCACTTTGAACGCGCTATTTATCCTCACGATTTATATCCCAACCAGGATGCTCAGGTCGTCCAGATCCCCATCACCATGCTGGATCTGGGCTTCTACCCTTCGGAAAGAGGACCTTATAATTACACCTCTGACCTAAATCCTGATGCTTCTTTAACCAATCCCACACAACGCTGGGGCGGAATCAGCCGAAACATTACCAACGACATTGATTTTGACAATGCCAACATTCAATACATCGAATTTTGGATGTTGAGCCCTTATGGACTTGACACAGCAAATACTAAAATTGGATCTACTTCTTTCAAAGATATAAACTCAGGAAAATTATATTTCAACCTCGGAGAAATTTCTGAAGACGTGATCCGTGATACACGTCACGGATACGAAAACGGGATTACAACACTTGCCTCTGAAGACACCTTGACCAACTGGGGGAAGGTGACTAAAAAACCCTTCATCACAGACGCTTTCGACAATGATCCAGCCCTGAGACCCATACAGGATATTGGTCTTGATGGATTGAGTACAACAGAAGAAAAAAATTATACCTCTTACATCAATGAGTTTACAAAACCACCTAGCACGCTAACACCGGCAACGGTAGCGCTAGCCATGCAGGATCCTTCTGCAGATGATTTTACATTTTATCAGCAAGCTTCTGGAGATATTCCTTCCCGTTATAAAAATAATAACGGTTACGAAAACAACTCACCCGTAAACTCCGGAACAGGGATTACTCCATCCAACACTTCTTATCCGGACAACGAAGACTTAAACCAGGATCAAACGATCAATGACCTGGAAGCCTATTATGAGTATTCAGTAAATATTGATGCAGTAAATCTGGCTTCGACTAATGTAGGCAATAATTTTATTGTCAGCCAGCAAATCATTCATCCGCGTGACGGAGGTAATGACGAGACTTGGTTGCAATTCCGTATTCCCATTCGCTCTCCGACAACCACAGTAGGAAACATCACGGACTTTAAATCCATTCGATTTATGCGCATGTACATGACAGGTTTTTCCAGCCCTGTCATTTTGCGTATGGCACAATTGCAATTGGTGGCCAATCAATGGAGAGGTTATCAATCCACAGACATCGATGAAGCAGGCCTTGGTGACATTGAACCAGACGATGCAATCATCCAAGTTTCTACAGTGAACGTAGAAGAAAACGGAGCGGGTGTAACAGGAAAAACTTCTCCTTATGTTGTACCACCCGGATTCATACGTGATCAGGACATCACCTCTACGGTGAGCAGAAGATTGAACGAACAGTCTTTGCGCTTGTGCGTGGACAACCTGCAAGACAGAAGCGTGAGAGCGGTATATAAAAACGTGACGTATGACTTTATGAACTATGGAAGAATAGCTATGTTCATTCACGCGGAATCTCCAGACGCCAGTATTGTAGACGGCAAGAGTGTAAGTGCCTTCTTACGGGTTGGAACAGACTTTAAAGATAACTACTACGAAATAGAAGTTCCTCTATATTTTACCAATCCCATCAATACGCTGGATCCCTATGCCGTATGGAGAGGAGAAAACCAAATCGACGTAGCGCTTCAGGATCTGATCCAAACCAAACTTGAACGAGACCGGCAACTGCCACCCGGTGGATCGCTTGCTGTGCCTCATTCCGATACGATAGGAGGTAAAGTCATAACGGTTGTCGGAAAGCCGGATCTCTCGGCTGTCGTCACGATCATGATCGGTCTCAAGAACCCGCGGGGCGGTGATACCAAAGCGCACTCCTTTTGCATTTGGGCCGATGAACTTCGAGTCACCGACTTTAACGAAAAAGCCGGTTGGGCAGCCACAGGTAAAATGAATTTAAAGCTGGCCGACTTCGGTAATCTCTCTCTCTCCGGTCGCTTTATTGGCGCAGGTTTCGGATCACTCGAACAAAAAGTATCACAACGACAGAGAAACAATACACTCGAGTGGGGTGTAATCGGAACGTTCAGTATGGAAAAATTCCTTCCCAAAAAACTGGGGTTGAAATTGCCATTATACGTTGCCATCAACCGAAGTGTGATTACTCCACGGTACGATCCGCTCAATCCCGACGTACTGATGAAGCAACAGCTCAATAACCTTCCGGATCAAGGGACAAGAGACGCGTACAAAAAAATGGTCGTTGATCAAACGACAACGAAGGCTATTAACCTTACCAACATCCAAAAAATAAAAACCAATCCCAATAGTAAAAAACATATTTACGACATAGAAAATTTAAAACTCACCGTTGGTTATACGCAAACCAAACGTACCAGCTATAACCTGAAAGACTCCACTTTCAAGTACTACAAAGGTGCGCTGGGCTACGACTATGCCAATACGGTAAAGTCTATTGAGCCTTTTAAAAACATCAAAATTTTTGACACGAAGTACACCAAGTTTATCAAGGAGTTTAACTTCACACCAATGCCCAATATGTTTACCTTCCGAACAGATCTGGACAGGAAGCTAACCACCATTCAATATTATCAGTCGGGTCCGCTGACTCCACCTCAACAAGCGAATTATCAAAAGTCATTTACCATGACAAGAGTGTATGGATCATCCTGGGCATTGACAAAAAATCTAACGGCCAACTACCAGGCCAATGCTTACGCAGTAGTAGATGAGCCCAATGGTGCTCCAGGTGGCAAAGCTTACAACGATGTACTGAAAAGAAACACATTGAAATTTGGTCGTTTAAAAACATTCAATCAAAAAACAGACTTCAACTATAAACTTCCTTTGGATAAACTTCCTTTATTGGAATGGCTGAATTCTGATTACCGCTACGAGGCCGCTTATACATGGACGGCAGCGCCATTGAATACAAGAGACACACTGGGCTTTGATTTTGGTAACATCATCCAGAACACGCGAACACAAACATTAAACGGAAAAATTGATCTTAATAAACTCTATAACAAAAGTAAATTTTTGAAAGAGATCAACAATCCTACGCCTAAAAAGAAAAATGCCAAACCGGATCCTAAAGATACAGTAGAAGTAAAGCGCGAAAACAAAGCATTAAAAAGTACGCTACGTACGCTGATGCTGATCAAGAGTATCAACCTTACCTATACCAATACACAAGGCACACAGCTGGCAGGTTACCTGCAAAAACCTTCTATGCTGGGTGTCGATGAATTTACCAATGCGCAAACACAATTGCCTTTTGTGTTGGGATCACAAAATGCAGACTTCCGAACCACCGCTGCTGAGAATGGATGGATCAGTAAATCGCGTTCGTTGAATACTCCTTTTACACAAAGGAAAGAACAAAGCCTTAGTTTTAGAACAGCCATAGAACCCAATAAAGAACTGCGTATCCAGCTGGATGCAACACTTAAGAAGGGGACCAATTATCAGGAACTCTTCCGTATCAGTACTACCGGAGATCAGTATGTATCAGAAAATCCATTGCGTACAGGTACACACAGTGTCTCTACCGTTACCATTTTATCCGCCTTTAAAGATAAGGATGTGAGTGGCGGTGATCCCAATGGATCAAAGTCTTTCAATAAGTTTGTAGAAAACAGAAGCATCATCAGCGATCGTTTAGGAGGGAGAGTAGCTAACTCGCAGGATGTATTGATTCCCGCATTCATAGCCGCATACAAAGGCCAAAGTGCCAATAATGTCAATACCACAGCAGCACCCAATATTCCTCTGCCTAACTGGAGAATTGACTTCACAGGACTCATGAAAATACCCGCGTTGAAGCGATCGTTTGAATCCATCACGTTGTCTCATGGTTATACTTCTGTCTACAACATCGGAGGTTATACTTCTTCTCTTCAATACGGTTCTAGCATTATCAATCCAAACAGCGGTTTGAACAATGCTCCTGCAGGAACCTCCAATGCTGACGGTACGTACATTCCCGTGTACATCATCAGTGATGTAAATATTCGCGAAGCATTCTCTCCTTTGATTGGTGTAAACATTCGTACCAAAGGCAAATGGAGCTACCGGGTAGAATACCGCAAAGCACGTAACTTATCACTCAGTTTAAGTAACTCACAAATCAGAGAAGAAGACAACCAGGATTTTGTTTTCGGTATTGGATTTGTAAAAGCAGGGGTAAAGATTCCAAAAATATTTACACAAGGACAAACCAAAACGCTGAAAAACGAATTGAACGTACGACTGGACTTTACACTCCGCGACAGTAAAGGTATACAACGACAGATCGACCAAACCGCTGTAGTGACCACCGGTGCATTGAACTGGCAGATCAAACCAACCATTACTTACAACTTAAGTCAGCGTGTCAGTTTGCAATTCTATTTCGAACGCACGTATACCAATCCAAAAGTATCTTCCTCTTACAAACGTACCACGACTTCAGCAGGAATACAGTTAAGGTTTACATTATCCTAGCGGATAGTGATCAGTGGACAGTTATCAGTAAGCAATTCAACATAAAAAACTCCTGTCTCTCAAATCATTTAATATATATTGGGGGAACAATACTGATCACTGACAACTGTCCACTGATCACTAACTATTTGAAAATTTATCCTTATATTTAACCCATCATTTTAATTATAAAACTATGAACTTCCCTGAAAATCTAAAGTACAGCAAAGATCACGAATGGATAAAAGTAGATGGAGAATACGGATACATTGGTGTAACTGATTTCGCACAAAACGAATTAGGCGACATCGTATTTGTAGAAATAACCAGCTTAGGAAAAGTCGTGAAAGCTGCAGATATTTTTGGCACCATCGATGCTGTGAAAACGGTGAGTGATTTGTTCATGCCGATTAGCGGAGAAATATTGGAAATCAATCCTGAAATAGAAAAAACACCAGAGCTTGTCAACAGTGATGCATACGGCAAAGGATGGATTGTTAAAGTAAAAATTCAAAACGCCGGCGAACTAAATGAGTTGATGGATGCCGCAGCTTATAAAAAATCTATCGGAATTGCTTAAACAGGTTTTTCCGTATACAAAAAGTATCGTCGGATTTGTGGTCATCCTTACGTTGTGTTGGTTGCCCAAATCCACTGTTCAGGAACCTTCCTGGTTTCATATCCCAAACGCAGATAAAGCAGTACATTTTGCTCTATTCTTTGTTTGGGCTTTTTGTTTACAGCTTGATTGCTACAAAAAAATACCGACACGCATTTACCTACTGGCGTTGATCCTGTTTGCCGGAACCTCAACTGCTGTACTGACAGAAGCCTTGCAACCTATTGTATCCAATCGCACACGCGATTGGCTGGACGCTGTGTTTGATCTGGCAGGTACATTGGCGGCAGGATTTGTATTTCCTTTTTCCATAAAAAAGAAATCACTATGAAAAAGTATGTTGTTTATATTACCTTACTTACGTTTTCCGTTACAGCTGTTCTTTCTCAAAACTTAGAGCGCGCAAAATCAGTTATCGCTCAATTGAGTGGACCCACCATGCACGGCAGAGGCCCTGCCTTTCATGGTGATCAAAAGGCGGCAAGTTATATTGAACATCTTTTTCAGCAGGCTGGTCTTCAACCTGTGAATCAATCCTACCTGCAGTACTTCACTTACGACACACAGATTTTTCCTAAAAAGATGTCACTGTCCATCAATGGAAAAAAATTAATGCCTGGTAAGGACTTTATCATCGATCCCATTTCGTCTACAGGAAAAGGGAAAGCTGAATTACTTTTTCTTGACAGTATTTTTTTTTACAGCGCAAGAGAAAAAGGGACCAGCATCGTATTCAAAAACAAAGCGGTAGTCTACGATCAAAAATACTATGCAAAACTCAATGAACTGCCGCTGGAATTGGTACAACAGATCTACAGTGCTGCTTGCATCATAGAATACAACCACAGCAAACTGACCATGTCTATTGCATCGAAACCATTGAGTGTCCCATTTTTTAAATTAGGCATGGTAGATCCTCAAACATTACAATCCGGTAAATGTATCTTCTCGCTTACTTCAGAGTGGAAACAAAATTACCGCTCACAAAATATTCTGGGGATGATCAAAGGAACTGTTCATCCTGATTCTTTTATTGTATTCAGTGCACATTACGATCACCTTGGACAGCTGGGAAGAAAAACTTATTTCCCGGGAGCAAACGACAATGCCAGCGGTATCTCTATGCTGAATGAACTCGCACTTTATTACGGTGATAGTTTGCACAAACCATCATGCAGTATTTTGTTCATCGCCTTTGGAGCGGAAGAAGCAGGTCTGATTGGTTCCAATTATTACACACAACATCCATTGATTCCATTGAGGCAAATTAAATTTCTCATCAACATGGACATTGTCGGTACCGGTGATGAAAGTATCACAGTAGTCAACGGTACAGAATATCCTTCTTTGTTTTCAAGACTGGATTCTCTCAATGCCCATAACAACCTTCTCCCTAAAGTAGTGAAGAGAGGTAAAGCGGCAAATTCAGATCATTATTTTTTTACACAAAAAGGAGTGCCTGCGTTTTTCATTTACACCAACGGAAAACAAAAAGCCTATCACGACATTTACGACAAAGCAGATACCTTACCCATGAGCAAGTACAACGAGTTGTTTGTCTTGTTGACTCTTTTTGCTAAAACACTCTTTTAATTCTTCCTTCGGTTATTTTTTTCTATTTTAGTAGTTAGACTACAACTCCAAGCATGCAAAAAAAATACTACTTGTTCATTCTGCTTCTTCTCGCAGCACTTTTGGAATTTTGGCACTTGGGAAATCAACCGGTGAAAGAATACGATGAAGCACGTTACGGCATCAATGCATTTGAAATGCTTCAGAACAAAGACTTCATCAATTTGCATTACCGTGGCAAGCCAGATGCATGGGTAGCCAGACCGCCTTTAAAAGCATGGCTCATCATTGGCGGATACGAAGTACTAGGCTACAATGAATGGGGACTAAGATTCTCTTCAGGTTTATCGATCCTGCTATTTTTCTTCTTCGCCTTTCGTTTGGTCAATCTATACTTACCAGATAAACAAGCATTCATCTGTTGCATGCTTTTGCTCTCTGTCAAAGGGATCATAGCTTTTCACATCGGCAGAAATGGAGACATGGATGCAGAGTTAGTCGCGCTGCTTACTATTTCAACATATTATTTCCTGCGTTTTATAGACTTAAATGACAACCGGGCTGCCTGGTGGGCCGGGCTATTTCTGGGGTTGAGCTTCTGGTTAAAAACGATGGCTTGTTTCTATTATGTACCAGGACTATTATTGTATGTTCTTGTTTCTGGTAAATTTGCAATCACACTTCGCAACAAAGCATTATGGAAAGGCCTTGCACTCTTTGCAGCCATAGTTATTTCCTGGCTCATGATCTTACAAATCTATGGAAGTACATACGCTAGAGAAACAGATGGTTTTCACACGTACAACAACTCTCTTGAAACCATGTTGAAGTATGACACATGGGATCGCTTCACCTCTTCTAATTTTGACAAACACTCCGTGGAAACAGATCGTTTGTTTTTCATCCACTCCATTGATTCTGTTTTTAACATCTGGAATTATTTCTTTTATGCAGGAGTATTGCTTTACCTCTTCCATCGATTTACTCCATCGAGAAAAAATACTTTTCTCTCCTCAGGTTTTTATAAAATCTGCACCTTAGCCATTTGTATCCTTATTCCCATTATCATTCTCCTGACATTCGGCATGCACAAACTACCTTGGTACACCACACCCACGGTATTATTTATGGCTATCCTTGCGACCTATGCCATACATGAAATTTCAAAAATTATTCCTTACACCTACCCTATCCTTGCTCTCGTATTTTTATTTGCACTGGGCCGACATTTTTTATTTCTGGAAGACCAAATAAAAGAAACGAACGAAGTGTTTTTCCTACACGAAAACGAAGAACTTTGGAAGCAGGCAGATACTATTTTATATATAGATCCTGTTCCACAAAATGTATATGTTTACTTTCTTTGGCAGGGCAAACAACTGATCCCATACCATGCGTCTACTCCCCAGCCCCATGGTATTATTCTTGGCCCTCAATCTCTGTTTACTCGTTATTCCGGTCACCTGCAATTGCTGGCGCGCAGCAATGAAGAAAAGCATAAACAAGAGCTCTTTATCGCTAGAATAAAGCCTTAGACGGTGATTTTAAATAAAAAGGATGCCCCGCAAAATGGTGCCTGGTATATGAAAAAATAATATTCAGATACTCAACGCAATTTTTTGTGTATAATATGCCATTTGTTATACGAATAGTATTTAACTTGTCGTTACTATTCCTGAATTCAGCCCCTGCAGGAGGGGAAATATGGCTTATATGCAGTTAAAATCATTTCTAATAAACGCTTACTTTGCGCTGTTTTTTCTCCTTCTCATTTTTGGATGCAAGCGACCAAAAGATAGCGCAATTTTCATAAGCGATAAGGAAAGTCTTGGCACCTATTACACAGATACTTTTTCAGTAAGCTTATCTACTCTGCTCGTCGATTCTTTGCCTACTTCAGTAAGTAATCAACTACTGACCGGTTATGCTCCGGATCCCAATCACAGAACAGGAGATCTTACCGCTGCTGCTTACCTTCAATTTTCTTTAACAGGGATAGACAGAGACGGTGATGGAAGAGAAGATATATTGGTTTATGACAACACACCGGTGTATGACTCTACTGTTCTTTTCTTGTCGCACTCTTACACTTATGGAGATACAGTCACTACACCACAGCAGAAGCTCAACATCCATCAGCTAACTGAAGATCTGACCATTTCCAATGGAAGTGCATATCTCTACAACGGACAATCATTCGCCTATAACCCTACTCCTCTCCTACAAAAAACAGTTCGCTTCTCCACCAACACTTCTCAGACCTTACAAATCCGGATGGATAACATAGGGATGGATTTTTTCAATAAAGCCTATGCACAGGATACCAGAGTGGCAACCAACACTGCTTTCAAAACTTATTTTAAAGGTCTGGTACTTCGTCCGGATGCCGACAACAAAATCATCTATGGCTATTCACTCAATCCTGTGATAATCTTATACTATCACGACAGCGGTAATCCTAATGTCAGTCTTAGTTATGCATTCAAACACGTCAACAGCACGGACTTGTTTTTCAATCAACTTAAAAACAATCGCACGGGCACTAGCTTAGAGCCTTTGAAATTTCAGTACCAGGAAGTGTTTGCAACTCCTGCCAACAACAACGAAGCTTATGTCATGACAGGTGTCGAATTGATGGCAAAGCTACAATTTCCATACACCAATCTGGTGCACGCCGCATATCCGAACATGGCTATCAACCGTGCGACGCTGATCATTCGTCCAAAAGAAAAATCTTTTGATCAGTTTTCCAGATTACCCAATGATCTTGTGTTATACACCACAAACAATACTAATATCCCGGGAACTATCATTTCGTATCCAGGCACAAGCGTCGCTGAAGTCATTTCGCCCGTTATAGATTTAGAGACAAATGCAAATACCTATTATAAATTTGATGTAACAGATTTCATGACAACCCTCATGAAAAATAATAATTACAACGGTACCGGATTGATCCTGACTTCTCCAAGATCGCTTTCTGGAAATCGTACTGAAAGATTAGTGCTAGACAATAACTACGACTCTTATACAATACAATTGAAACTATACCTCTCTTTATTTTAAAAACAAAACAATGGCAAATCTGAATGTAAGAATAACACTCACTCTCGCAATGACAATCATTGCAACAGGTGTTTTTCAAAGTTGTAAGAAAAGTGATACCACTGCAACTTCAACTGGAGATTGGGTACAACGATCAAGCTTTGAAGGGTACGCAAGAAGCAGTGCCGTGTCATTTACAATCAATGACATCGGTTATGTTGGAACAGGTTTCGATAACACAAACCGCCTTCGTGACTTCTGGGCGTACGATCCACACTACGATAACTGGTACAAACAAGATTCTCTTCCAGCCATTGGTGGCCCAAGAAGCGAAGGAGTTGGATTTGCCGTTTCAGGCAAAGGCTACGTTGGCACTGGTACAGATGGTACCAATTACTTCAATGATTTTTGGGAATTCACTCCCGATCCAGGTGGCCCTTCCAATGGGCAATTGGGTTCATGGACTCAAATCTCAAATTTCCCTGGCAATAAAAGATCAGGCGCTGTAGCATTTGGGTTAGGCTCTTATGGCTATGTAGGCTCAGGTTACAGTGGCAATGCTGAAAAAGATTTTTACAGATACGATCCTTCTAGCAATACATGGTATAATGAGAAAGGTACTTATAGCAAAAAAACAGGTGCCTTTGCTTTTGTAATTGGCAGTAAAGCATACGTTGGTGGTGGTATCAACAATTCTACATACCTAACGGAATTCCAAGAATTCACCCCTTATGCATTGACAAATATTACACCTACTGATTCCGGAGGAACTTGGAAAAAGATGGATTACCTGGATGATGGACACGACATTAGAAGAATGAATGCCGCAACATGTGTCATCAATGGCCGCGGAATTGTATCAACTGGATATTACAATACAGCCATCAGCACTTCATGGGAATACACGCCAGATCCTAATCCTACAGGTTTAGGATCTTGGGATCAAAAAGTAGATTTTGAAGGAGCGGTTAGAACAGGTGCAGTTGGTTTGACAATCGGAAATAAAGGATTTATTTTGACCGGTAAAAACGGTAACAGCAGATACGATGACATGTGGGAATTACATCCTTAGTAGATCAATCCCTTTATTCATAAAAAAAGAGTCCCGCTGAATGGCGGGACTCTTTTTTTATTTCCAGTTTTTATCTTCTACGAGTTTGAAAAAATGATCGGCATAGGAAAGTCCTACTGGTATTTCATGTTTGCCGATAGTGATCATACTGCGTTGTATCGATTCTATTTTATGAATATTAATAAGGAAAGAACGATGCACTCGCACAAAATCTGACACGGGTAATTTTTCTTCGAATGTTTTAATACGCATGATGGTCAGCACAGGACGATCAAATCCTTCCACATGTATTTTGATGTAGTCTTTTAGCCCTTCAATGTACTGAATGTCCTTGATCTTAATTTTGATCAATTTGTATTCTGAATTAACAAAAATATAATCTTTGTCATTGCTCTCTGTACGATCAATCTGCTTCTTTATTTTTCCTTCGAAAATGTCGTTGGCCTTGTTCGCTGCTTTTAGGAATTTTTCAAACGGTATAGGCTTCAATAAATAATCTGCAATTTCAAACTCATAACTCTCAGGTCCATATTGATTGTATGCCGTAGTTAAAATCACCAATGGTTTTTCCACCAATGTATCTAGAAATTGAAATCCGGATAAATCAGGCATTCGAATATCCAAAAAAATCAAATCTATTTTTTCTGCTTGTATAACTTGCAAAGCATCTAATGCACTGGTATAAGAACCTACCAATTCTAAGAAAGGAATTTGTTGGATGTAATCACTCACCAAACCTAAAGCAAGCGGTTCATCGTCGATAGCAAGGCATTTTAAGTTCATAAGTCAATAGTCAATTTAACAATATACTTTGATTCATTTTGATTGATCTTCAGCTGATGAGCCGATGGATAAAGCAATTCCAGCCTCTTCTTCACATTTTTCAATCCTATACCTGAAACTTCATCCTTATCTGCTTTCTGATGAGAAATAGAATTTTCAACTTTCAAAATCAACTGATTATCATTTGAAATAAGCTCTATCCGAATAAAAGAATTGTCGAGATAAGAGATACCATGCTTGAATGCATTCTCAATAAAAGGGATCAGCAACAAAGGTTCAATATTTTTATTATGAAAATCACCTTCCATACTTAACTCCACTTTGACAGATTCATCCAATCGCAAACGCTGTAGTTCAAGATAATTTTTAATGTATTCTAATTCCTTATGCAGTTGTACTTTCTTGCCTCCTGTATCTTCCAGCATATAACGCATCAATTCTGACAATTTGATAATAGCTCCAGCAGTCTTTTCAGATCTTGAATGTGCCAGGCTGTATAAATTATTTAAGGTATTGAATAAGAAATGAGGATTGATCTGTGATTTCAAAAAAGCCAATTCGGAATTCAGTTTTTCATTTTCTGTTTCTTTCTGCACTTTTTCTTTTTTTCTATATTCATTAATGGTTCTTAAACTGGTACTGATACCAAAAACCATCAATGATGAAACCAAGGGGAAAATAATTCTTAACCCAAAACTTCTATTAGGAGATCTTCTCATGTGTTCCCGTACACCAGTCGGAGCCATTTCATTCATGTGATGTTTGAATTCTGGTTTGAGATGAGCGGAAGAAATCTCCATCCACCAGCTGTCAAATAACATATAAGCCGCGATCACCAACACGATGCCGGCAAGGATGCTGCATACATATATTTTTGTTCTCTTTTGAAACAGAAACTGCGGAATCAAAACAAACATGTTCAAGTAAAAAAAAGAAGCCAACACGATAATGTGAAAAGCAGACTTTACAATAAAACGCAACGTAAACGTATCCCGTCCAACGAAAGGAAACAAGAACAAAATGGCCCAGCCCAATACGTGCAGGAGAATGGTCAGTCGCTCAAACTTCAATGTCTTCATGTCTTTTTTTAAATAATTTAACACTTATACGGAGCATGATTCGCTAAACTAGACATACCCATTCATTCCATCCATCAGTCGTATGCTTGTCTATACCAAACCCATTGCCTTATAAAGCAAAAGCCATCTCGCATGGCTACGGGATGGCTTTTATATTCTCTGATCACTTTAAAACTATAATGATCGTTTTACTTCTTTTGTTTCGTATGCTTCAATGGTATCTCCCACTTCGATGTCGTTGAATTTCTTCAGACTCAATCCGCACTCATATCCTGATTTCACTTCTGACACATCGTCTTTGAAACGTTTCAACGCATCGATAGCACCGGTGTGAACCACAATACCATCACGGATGAGACGAACAGAACTGTTGCGTTTCACATGACCATCTGTCACATAACATCCGGCAACTGTGCCCACTTTCGTGATTTTGAATACTTCACGTACTTCAATGTTACCAAGAATAACTTCTTCTACTTTCGGTTCCAACATACCTTCCATCGCATCCTTCACATCGTTGATGGCGTTGTAGATGATAGAGTACATTCTGATTTCGATCTGTTCTTGTTCTGCTAATTTCCTGGCACCAACAGAAGGACGAACCTGGAAGGCGATCACGATTGCATCTGATGCAGACGCCAGCAAAACATCTGATTCAGAAATTTGACCAACACCTTTGTGTATGATTCGTACCTGAATTTCTTCTGTAGAAAGTTTCAATAAAGAGTCAGACAATGCTTCTACCGAACCATCGAAATCTCCTTTTACGATTACGTTCAATTCTTTGAAATTACCGATTGCCAAACGACGACCGATCTCATCCAATGTAATGTGTTTCTTCGTACGGATTGTTTGCTCACGCACCAATTGCTCACGCTTGGTAGCAATCTCACGTGCTTCACGTTCTGTATCCATCACCTGGCATTTCTCTCCCGCTTGTGGAGCACCTGGTAAACCTAATACTTGTACAGGAGTAGATGGTGTTGCTTTTTGCACACGCTGACCTCTGTGATCCAGCATGGCTTTTACTTTACCAAAGTAAGGTCCGGCCAACAATACATCTCCTACTTCCAATGTTCCAGATTGAACCATCAGCGTAGTAACATAACCTCTTCCTTTATCCAATGAAGCTTCGATGATTGTACCTACCGCATTCTTATTAGGGTTGGCTTTCAAATCGAGAATCTCTGCTTCTAATAATACTTTTTCTAGTAACTCAGGAATACCTTTACCCGTCTTCGCAGAAATTAATTCTACCTGGTATTTACCACCCCAATCTTCTACCAATACATTTTCTTTTGACAATTCTTCTTTGATCTTGTCAGGGTTTGCAGCAGGCTTATCAATTTTATTGATGGCGATAACGATCGGCACACCCGCTATTTTCGCGTGATTGATCGCTTCTTTCGTTTGAGGCATCACGTTGTCGTCGGCCGCTACCACGATGATAACAACATCCGTTATCTTGGCACCCCTTGCACGCATCGCTGTAAAGGCTTCGTGACCTGGTGTATCCAAGAATGTAATACGCTTACCTGAATCTGTCATTACATCGTAGGCACCGATGTGCTGCGTAATACCACCGGCTTCACCTTGTACTACTTTAGATTTTCTAATGTAATCGAGCAAGGATGTTTTACCGTGATCGACGTGACCCATGATGGTAACGATCGGTGCACGCGGTTGCAGTTTGTCAGGATCTTCTGCCGTTTCTTCTTCATCTTCGCTTTCATCACCTGCTGTCAGGAATTGAACACCGTAACCAAATTCATCTGCAATGATCGTGATGGCTTCTGCATCCAAACGTTGATTGATAGAAACAAACATTCCCAAACTCATGCAAGTGGAAATGATTTGAGTAACCGAAACGTCCATCAACGATGCTAAATCGTTGGCAGAAATAAACTCTGTTACTTTCAATATCTTTGCATCTTCCTGTTCCTGCAACAATCTATCGTCGTTGGCATCAGAAGCTGCATTTCTTTTTTCTTTGCGGTATTTAGAACGGCTTACCGGACTGGCTTTCGAACCCGAAAGTTTCGCCATGGTAGCTTTGATCTTATCTTGAATGTCTTTTTCGGTAAGCGGTTGTTTGCTTTCTCCGGGTCTGGCTGAATGAGAGCCAGGTCCTCTTCCGGCATTGCCCGCACCCTGCCCTCTTCCGGCTGCGCCTGGAGGTTTCGGTTGACCAGCAATGTGCGGAGGTCTTGCTCCCGGCTGACTGTTTTGAGGTTGAGCAACTCCTGTACCAGGGCCACCAGGTGTTTGTATACGCTTACGTTTCTTTTTCGCTTTACTTTTAGCATTAGCATCATCCGATGAAGCTACTGGTGTTGGTTTTTTACCTTTTGCTTTTGCATCTGGTAAACTGATCTTGCCCAATACAGTCAAGCCTTTCAACGCATCAGCCTTCGCTTCTATAACTTCTTCGTCTTCTACTACTTCTTCTTCAGCAGGAGTGTCTGTGCTAGCTTTCGGCTCAACTGTTTTTTCAACCGGCTTTTCTTTTTTCTCTACTTTAACAGGAGCTTCTTCTACTGGTTTAACAGGAGCTTCAGGAATTACAACTGCTTTCTCTGCTTTTACCGGAGCTTCTTCTTTCTTAGCAGGAACTTCTTCCTTTTTAGTTTTCGTAGAAGGTTTTTTTGTAGCTGCTAAATCTATTTTACCCAGTACAGTAACGCCAGGTAGTTTTACTTTTCCTAACGTGTCCTCTTCTTCTTTCTTCTCTTTCGGAAGCTCAACAACAGCAGGAGTAGGCTCTTCTTTTGCAACAGGTGTGGCTTCTTTTTCTTCAGGAATGTAATTGTTCTTGATTAAAATTTCCTGCTCTTCTTCGGTATCCTTTTTAGTAGTTGGTTTTTCAGCATCAATGACTACATGCTGCTCAGAATGCTTTTTGCCTATGCTAAGGTTTGAAGCTTCCTTTTTTTCCAAGGCAGACGATTCAAACTCTTTCAGCAAAAGATTGAATGCATCCGTTGTAATTTTGGCATTTGGATTACTTTCCACCTCAAAACCTTTGGTAGCCAAGAACTCTGTCATGGTAGAAATACCAACATTGAGTTTCTTTTGCGCCAGGCTTAACCGCATCATTTTATCTTCTGCCATTCTTTAGGTTTTATATTATCTGTTTTGTGTGCATTGACGCCAAGCATTACCCCAACGCTTCATTATTCAAATTCTTGACGAAGAATGCTCAACACATCTTCCACTGTTTCTTCTTCTAATTCTGTTCGTCGCACTAAATCTTCTTTAGACAAAGCCAATACACTTTTTGCTGTATCCAATCCGATTCTTTTCAACTCATCGATCACCCAGCTTTCAATCTCATCACTGAATTCAACCAAGCCCACATCTTCTTCGTCTTCGTTGTCAATCAATTCTCTGAACACATCGATTTCCATTCCAACTAATCTACTTGCAAGCTTAATGTTCTGACCACCCTTACCAATAGCAAGAGACACTTGATCAGGCTTCAGGTAAACAGATACTCTTTCTTTTTCAGTATCTACCTTGATGTTGCCGATTTTCGCAGGACTCAAGGCACGAGAGATGTATAATTCAAGGTTATCGGTATAATTGATGACGTCAATGTTTTCGTTTTCCAATTCACGCACGATGCTATGAATACGAGATCCTTTCATACCTACGCAAGCTCCTACCGGATCTACTCTGTCGTCGAATGATTCTACTGCTACTTTTGCGCGCTCACCTGGCTCTCTGACAATGTTACGGATGGCAATCAAACCATCGTACACTTCAGGAACTTCTATTTCAAATAAACGCTCCAGGAATTTGGGAGATGTTCTTGATAAAACAATTTTAGGATTACCATTATGCATTTCTACTCGGTGCACAATCGCTCTAACATTGTCTCCTTTTCTGAATCTGTCTTTTGGAATTTGTTCGCCTTTTGGCAACACCAATTCATTTCCATCGGCATCGATCAGCAACAGTTCTTTACCTAAAATCTGGTATACTTCACCGTTGATGATTTCACCGGCAAGGTCTTTGTATTTTTGGAACAGGTAATCTTTCTCCAGGTCTTTTACTTTTTGGATCAACGTCTGACGAGCCGTCATGACCATTCTACGACCGAAGTCTTCCAACTTCAATTCATCCGCTACTTCTTCTCCTTCTTCAAAATCTTCTTCTATTTTTTGCGCATCTGTAAGAGAGATATGTTTGTTCTCATCGTAGTCAAAGCTATCTTCCGCGAAGTCGTCAGAAACTACTTCTCTCTTTCTCCAGATTTCCAGATCACCTTTGTCGACGTTGATGATCACATCAAAGTTTTCATCGGATGTGAATTTTTTACGAATCATAGTACGAAATACATCTTCCAGGATACGCATCATAGTGGGGCGATCAATGTTCTTTAGTTTTGCAAATTCTGCAAACGATTCGATCAGGTTAGTAACGTCCATAATTATTTGAATGAAACGATGATTTTTGCTTTTTTAACTTCTTGGTATTGGTATTCTTGATTAACGAATTCTTTCTTTTTAAGGCCCGGCAATTTAACACTAAATCCTTCTTCTGTAGCCGTCAACAACTCTCCTTCTGTTTCTTCTCCCTCTTCGAGTGTTACTCTGATTTTTCTGCCAATGTTTTTCTTGTATTGGAAAGGAAACTCTAGCGGTCTGTCTACTCCTGGAGAAGAGACTTCAATCACATATCCTTCATCCAGCTCAGGAATAAGATCTGTTTCCTGGGTGACGGATCGGCTAAACTTAGTACATTGGTCAATGGTCACTCCGTTTTCTGAATCGATTAGCGCTAAGATCTTCACCCGGCCAGAGCCGGTAAGAGTCAATTCTACAAGGTGTACACCTTGTTCTTTTGCCTTTTCAGATGCAATTTTCGCAATACGACTCTTCAAATCCTCCATTCAAACACTCTGTGAACCAAAAAGAGGGGGCAGCTGCCCCCTCTTTCCGACTGTACCAATTTTCTACAAAATTATAGATTATTCGTTTCAATTCAAAAGAAAAGGGAGTTATTTTTGTCTTTCAAGATCTTAGCTCATTGCTCAACCGGCTTTTTATATTGACCTATGCCATTATCGCCGCAATGACGGTAATAGCCTACACTTCCCCTGATATTCCTCCCTCAGAATTCTGGATAAGCGCCTTTTTGCCTTACACTATTCCAGGCTTTATCATCGTACACCTGGTGGTTGCGCTTTACTTTTTATTGACCAAAAATTGGCTGAAAAGCCTAGTTCCCGGTTTTTTCGTGATTTTAGGATTTTCATTTATCCCCAGATTAGTCTCCTTTCACTTCGCCAATCAGCAAAAAGCAGGAGCTACATTTTCTGTCCTTTCTTATAATTCCAGGGTATTCAACGTTTATGAAATATACAATAAAAATAACCCTTCCATCAGTAGCAACATCATTAAAGATGCCGTGACTATGGACGGTGACATCAAATGTTTTCAGGAATTCTACACAGAGAAAACAGGGAAATTCAATACGATTAAAAAACTTTCCAAAACGCATCCTTATTACTACTTCGAACCTTTCTTCATCAATCAGGCAGGCGGAGGTTTTGGAATGGCAATCTTTAGTAAGTATCCCATAGAAAAAAAACAGATCATCAAGTTTAAGGAAAAATCAAATAACCAGATTCTATACGTAGACATTGTGATCGGAAGGAACAAGGTGAGAATTTTTAATGTTCACCTTCAGTCTATGAGTATCAATGATGAAGAACTGGCAGACAGTCGATCGCAAAACAGATTTAAACAAAACATGTTGAAGGCCTTGTTGAGATACAAGCAAGGATCTATCCGAAGGAGTAAACAAGTTGATCGTCTTATATTGGAAATCAACAGATCTCCTTATCCTGTCATGGTCTGTGGAGATTTTAACGAGCCTCCTTTAGGTTATGCATACAAACAAGTATCCAATCTGTTATTGAATAGCCAGGAGGAAGCCGGCTATGGCATTGGCGCAACACACAACGGAAGAATCCCTTTTTTGCGAATCGATAATATCTTCTACCAGGAAGGTATTATGATCCATTCCTTTGATGTCTTAAACGATAAAAAATTATCCGACCACTATCCGCTCTTAGGATACTACTCGTTTAAATAACCTAAATTGAACCATGAAGAGTGCGTTAAAAGTATACAATAGTCTTAGCAGAAAAAAAGAAAAATTCGAACCCATCAGCGCACCCTATGTAGGTATGTATGTATGCGGACCTACCGTGTATGGAGAAGCGCATTTGGGTCATGCTCGATCTGCTATTACATTTGACATCATCTTTCGTTTTCTATCTCATCTGGAATATAAGGTACGTTATGTCCGCAACATCACAGACGTCGGGCATTTAGAGCATGATGCCGACGACGGTGAAGATAAAATTGCAAAGAGAGCAAAACTGGAAAAACTAGAACCGATGGAAGTGGTAAAACGCTACACCAGTTATTACCAAACGTCTCTTCGTAAATTAAATGTCAATGAACCAAGCATCGAACCCGTTGCTTCCGGCCACATCCCTGAACAAATCAAATTGACTCAACAAATCATTGATGCAGGTTTTGCCTATGTGAGCAATGGATCTGTATACTTTGATGTCTTGAAATACAACGAGAGCCATCGTTATGGAGAACTGTCGGGACGAGTTGTTGACGAACTATTAACAGGAACGCGAACATTAGATGGACAAGAAGAAAAAAGAAGTCCGTTGGATTTTGCACTGTGGAAAAATGCTTCTCCCGAACATATCATGAAATGGGAAAGTCCCTGGGGAATTGGCTTTCCAGGATGGCACATTGAATGCACAGCCATGAGCAATAAATACCTGGGAACCCGATTTGATATTCATGGAGGAGGATTGGATTTATTGTTTCCTCATCATGAATGTGAGATTGCACAATCAGTAGCAGGATTGAAAACACAACCGGCAAAATATTGGCTGCACAATAACATGATCACCATCAATGGTCAGAAGATGGGAAAGTCGCTGGGTAACTTTATTACATTGGATCAACTCTTCAGTGGCGACCATCCCATTTTGGAAAAAGCATACAGTCCGATGACGATACGTTTTTTCATTTTGCAGGCACACTACAGAAGTACCTTAGACTTTTCAAACGAAGCATTAGTAGCCGCTAGCAAAGGATATAAAAAACTAATGAACGGTTTGCGGATTCTACGAAAAATGGAGTACTCTCCTATTGATACGATCAACGTTGACGAGAAGCAAGAACAGGAACTGATTAACCTCACAGAATCATGCTACGGCGGGCTAAGTGATGATTTTAATACGGCCATCACAATTGCTTCTTTGTTCAATGTGGTAAAGAAAATTCATACGCTTCAGCTAAACCCTTCTTTGTTCAATAATATCAGCAAAGAAAGTTTTGAAAACATGAAGCAAACTTTTATCGCTCTTACCAATGAGGTGTTGGGTTTATTAGAAGAAGCACCCAACAACAACGAAGTCCTTATTGAAGGTTTATTGGAATGGTATAAACAAGCCAAAGAAAATAAAGATTATGACCAGATAGACCGCATCAGAGCATGGTTCAAAGCATGTGGCATGCAAATCAAAGACATGAAGACTTCTATTGACTGGGCGTACGAGGAGGCCTAAAACAATATATTATTTTAGAAAAGTCAATTTGCTGTTTGCAGTCGTTACTTCTAAACGTACAGTAGCCCCTATCACTAAAGGCATGTTTGGAAGTTCATGGCCGGCAGGAAAAGAAAAGGCCAATGGAATTTTATATGGCTTGACGATTCTTGCTATCGTTTCCTCCCCAGAAAATCCAAAAGATTCTGAATTGTCTTTAATAGACGTAAGATGACCTACAACCAAGCCTGCCAAGCCTTTTAGTCGCCCCGTTCTATTAAAATGATAAAGCATCCGATCGATTTGGTAAATGTATTCATCTACCTCTTCTACGAATAATATTTTATTCTTCCAGGTAATGTCACTGGCCGTACTGATCAACGAATGAAGCACGGCAAGATTTCCTCCAATTAGTTTCCCTTCTGCTATACCATAATTATTCAATGGATGCACAGGAAATGTATAGTCTGGCAACTCACCAAACAAAAGGTTACGAAGCATCCCGGCGCCTGATTGTTCTTCTTCTTTGTAAAAAGTAAACGGCATAGGACCATGAATGGAAGGTATGCGATACTGTGCCACGTGATTAAGCAATACCGTTACATCACTATATCCAATGATCCATTTGGGATGTTTCTTGAAATTTTTCAAGTGAAGAAAATCTATCAAGCGATGGGTTCCATTTCCCCCTCTTAAACAAAAAATAGCTTTGACAGAAGGATCATCCATCGCTTTTTGCAAAGCCCCTCTGCGAGCTGCTTCCGTACCGGCAAAGATAAAATGATTTTGCGTAAGATTAGCGGCTTGTGCAACTTGCAGTCCCCATGATTCCAAATAAGATACAGCCTTTTCAATATCTTCTGGCGCAGCATGTCGCGCCGTTGCAACTAATGCTACGCGATCTCCTGCTTTAAGAAAATGTGGCCATCGGATATTGTTCATTGGTATAAACACAAAAAAGGTGAAGCAATGCTTCACCTTTTGACAGAATAAATAATGTTATTTATTTTTTAGCTGGTGTCGTATTCGCAGGAGTAGTCGTTCCTGGAGCAGGAGCCGTTACTCCAAGGTCTTTCAACACAAGGCTGGAAATATCTTCTTCCTTATTGCGTGCATAAAGAATGATGGCAGATCCACCTTGGTCAGTATGCGTATTGAGGACATAAGTAAAACCATTAGCGGCAGCTACTTTATCAATTGATTTTTGAATCTTGTCGTAAACAGGTTCTAATAAACTTACTTGTTTCTTTTGTAGATCCTGTTGTGCTTTTTCTTCAAAGTCTTTGATAGAAGTTTGCAGGTTTACCAATTCTTTTTCTTTGTCTTGCTTTACCAAATCAGACATCAAACCAGAAGATGCTCCTTTTTGATATTCTTCCATTTTCTTTTGATACTCCTGGTATTTAGATTCCAATTGAGTAGACAATTGCTTTTCGTATGCCTGCAATTCTGATTCGACTTGTTTTACCTCAGGCATTAAGCTGATCAGGTAATCTAAATTAGTATATCCAACTTTAGTAGTGGTTGCGGTTTGGGCAAAAGCTCCAATTGACAAAAGTAAAGCAACTACAAGAAGAGATGCTTTTTTCAGGTTAAGAGATATCATATTCTTGTTATTTAGCATTTTTATATAAACAGTTTATTTTTGAACGGTGTCTTCCGGGTCTCCCAACCCTAGCTTTTCCAATACATAGTCTGTGTAGTCGTGTATAGGATCAGCGTATATGACAACAAGTGTACTCGATTTATCAAATATAACTTGTAGTTTTTTTTCTTTGGCTACTTTCTCTACCGCTTCGAAAACCTTGTCTTGTACAGGCTTTATCAATTCTTGTTTTTTATAAAACAACATTCCTTCGAAACCGAAATATGCCTTTTGTTTTTCTCTTAACTTTTTCTCTTTTGAAGCAATGGTATCAAGCCTCTCTTTCTGCATGTCTTCCGTTAGCAGCACTTCTTCTACCTTGTAAGCATCTTTAAGTGAACTCACTTCTTTGCCCATTTCTTCTAACTCTGTCTGCCATTTTTTTGCAGCAGTGTTAAGATCTGATTGAGCCTGCTTGTATTCGGGAAGTTTAGTTAAAATATATTCGGAATCAATATACCCAAATTTTTGAGCATACACTGAACTTGCCAGGGAAATAGTCAATAATAATGCCAGACTGAATAATCGCATATGCTTATCTGATTTGTTGACCAATAGTAAAGGTTACCCTTGATGTGCGATTAGGATTTGGATAACCTGGAACATCATCCAGAGGTACCCCCCAATCAACACCTAACAATCCAAATGCCGGCATAAATACTCTTGCTCCAAACCCTGCCGATCGGTATAAATTAGACGGTGTGAAATCTTCGTACTTATACACGTTATTTCCTGCTTCAAAGAAAGCCAGCACAAAGAGTGAGAACGCTGGAGAGTTCATTACCGGATAACGAATTTCAGATACAATTTTCCCATAGGCAACCCCACCGCTTCCGCCAATTGAATTATCCTGATATCCTCGTAAACCAATAACGTCATACCCAAGAACGTAATTATATCCTGATAATCCACTACCTCCCATAATGAAACGTTCGAATGGTCCGATTCCTGTAGACCCTTTATAAGAACTGATAAAACCTAAGTGTGTACGAACGTTCCAAACCAGGTTCCGTTTCTTACCCGGCACAATAGTCGCAAACCAAGAGTTGTCAAACATCCATTTATTATATTCCATGAACCTAAAACGAACAGCCGGATCCAGTTTTTTATTACCGTAATCAACTCCATCAAAAACTGAATAAGGAGGTGTTAAAGAAACAGCAAGAGTAATATTAGATCCTCTGGTAGGAAATTGAAAATCGTTTAAGCTATTTCTCGCAATAGAATAGTTCAAGGCAAAGCTGGTTGTACGACCGCTACTATAGCCAATCCCCGTACTATTGAAAGGATAATTACTCAGTACATATTGCAAGAAGGAAACGCTATAAGTGGCCGTGAAATAATCATCCGGCCATTTTAATCGTTTACCCAAACTTACTGTTACACCATTTACCGCCAATTTACCAATCGTTTCTCCACTCGTACCAAAACGATGTTGCACACTTTTCGAAAGACTTACTGTCAAGGCATTTGGTTTTCTACCACCAAGCCATGGTTCAGTAAATGACATAGAATACGATTGATACTGTCTACCGTTTGCCTGAAAGCGAATGGATAACCGCTGCCCATCACCTGAAGGCAAAGGACTCCATGTTTTGAAATGACGAATATTTCGAAGTGAAAAATTATTAAATACAACGCCAAGTGTTCCGACAAAACCATAGTAACCACCCCAACCTCCAGAAAGCTCAATTTGATCACTTGGTTTTTCAACTACTGTATAATGTATATCTACTGTTTCCGTACGCGGATCAGGAACAGGATTGATACCAATTTGTTCGTTGTCAAAATAATTCATCGTAGCCAACTCTCGTTGAGTACGAATGATATCTGCTCTTGAAAACTTTTCTCCTGGTAATGTTCTTACCTCTCTTAGAATGACATGATCATGCGTTTTGGTATTTCCAGCAATGGTGATGTTACGAATAGTAGCTTGTCCTCCTTCATACACCCTCATCTCCAAATCAATTGAATCACCTTCTACCAAAACTTCTACGGGATCAACACTAAAAAACAAATACCCATTATCCAAATAAAGCGAACTGATGTCCGGACCATTGGGATTGTAATTCAGTTTTTTTTCTAAGGCTTCATAGTTATAGATATCCCCTTTTTTAAAATCTAAAATTTCACCCAGTGCTTTGTCAGTATACAGGTAATTACCTTTCCAGATGATGTTACGGAAATAATATTTTTTGCCTTCGGAAATGGTGATGTCAATATTCAGTCGTTTCTTTTTATGTTTATAGACAGAATCCTTAACGATTACGGCATCTCGATAACCTTTCGAATTGTAGTATTCGATGATCGAATTTTTATCCGATTCGTATTCCTTTTTAATAAACTTAGAAGAAGTGAAAATATTCATCAAGGTTTTTTCCTTGGTCTTTTTCATTTTCTGTTTCAGCTTCTTAACAGGCATCTGATCGACTCCAAAAAAATGAATCCTATGAATCTTTACTTTTGATTTTTTATTTACCGTTACATTGAGCACAACATGGTTTTGAAGCGCCGTATCTTTTTGAGGTACAATCAACACTTCAGCATTCAAATACCCTTTTTCTAAAAAATATTCTCTAACTTTTTTCTGTGCATTCTTGATTAAGGCGTCGGTTACAATTCTACCTCTTGATATATCGACCTTGCCTTCTATGTCTTCTCTTTGAGCTTTTGATAAGCCATTAAATTGAAACGACGCCAGTCTAGGCCGTTCTGTCAATTTAAATTCCAGAAAAATAGTATTGCCTTCTATGCGTTGAATCTGAACTTCTACATCACCTACTAATCCCTGGTCCCAAAGTTTTTTGATCGCATTGGAAATGTCATCTCCAGGTATGGAAATGGGATCACCGATTTTCAGGTTAGTAAGGGATATAACAGCTGCAGGATCTAAGAATTTAACGCCTGTAATTTCAATTCCGCCAATGATATAATCTTTGGGTGTAGTATAATCTACTTCTGTAGAAAACGTAGAACCGAAATCAATTGACTGACCAAATACTCTAGTTTGCGTTAATAACAAGAGTAGTAAAAAAAAACTGTATCTACTCTTCATATCATTTGTTCATTCAACTGCTCGCTAGTCTTCCCAAATCTTCTTTCCCTCTTTTGGTAATCGATGACAGCTTTATATAAATCTTCTTTTTTAAAGTCTGGCCAAAGGGTTTCAGTAACATATAATTCAGCATAGGCCAATTCCCATAAAAGGAAATTACTTAATCTGAATTCACCACTTGTTCTTATCATCAACTCTGGATCGGGTATGGAAGCCGTAGACAAAAACTCTTTTACAGTACTTTCATTTATTTGGCTGGCGAGTAGCTTACCTTCTGTTACAGCTTGTGCTATTTTTTGAGTAGCTCTTGTGATATCCCAACGTCCGCTATAACTCAAGGCAAGAGTAAGCACCAGTCCTGTATTACAGGAAGTTTCCTCGATGCCTTTTGCCAGGCTTTGCTGACAATGCTCAGGTAGAGATTCTATGTCTCCTATGACTTGAAGCTGTACATTGTTTTTTTTGAGGGTAGGAATTTCACCTTGAATGGTGGCCACTAAAAGCTCCATCAAGCCTGTCACTTCCTCTTTTGGCCTGGACCAGTTTTCAGTTGAAAAAGCATAGAGCGTAAGGTACTTCGCACCCAATTCTGCACAGGACTCTGTTGCATCTCTAACACTGGTAATGGCATTTTGATGCCCGACTAATCTAAAAGATCCTCGTTTTTGTGCCCAACGTCCATTGCCATCCATAATGATCGCAATATGGTTGGGTATTTTATTTTTATCAATCAACGATTTAAGGTCGGTCATTAGTACCCCCGATTTTGGGATTACAAAGCTAAGAAAACACAAGCAAGCATACTAATCGGGGCAATTTATTTTGTAGAACGTATAGCTCAAAGAAACCCCCAGATAATAAAACCAATCTGATGTCAATGGGTTAGAAAGGTATTTGGTGTTACTTGGAGTGCCCGTAGGATAAGAACTCACGCCATCCAAATAATCCGTAAAGGTTTTGTTTGCTGTAAATTCAGCATTAAAATTCAGCCTTGATTTTATTCTGTATTTAATTCCTAGACCAAAAGGAATAGCAAATTGAAATGCATAACGGGCTTGCACATCATCTGTCGCCGTAGCATTATGTGTTTCGAAATTAAAGAAAGAAAGACCTGCAGCGAAATACGGGGTAAAGCGATGTCCTCGCCTTCCTGTAAATTTGTAATCATAAAAATTATATTCAAACATTCCCGCTAACTGATTGATCGTAGCAGTAAATTCTGAGTGACGTGCTTGTCCAATTGGATTATTATCCTTATTAGAATCTTTCCCTGCAAGTGCCCCAAACATAAGACTCGCTCTCAAGCTCACCACAGGGCTTGCATTGAATCGATAATAACCCATAATGCCTGGTCTAGACATTGCAAAATTAGGAACCGTCGAGAGATCCCCAGAATAATTTAATGCCCCTACGCCCAATCCTATTTCGTGTTTTTGTCCTTTGACGGCGCTAAGTCCCCAAAAAACAAAAAAAATAGGAAAGGCCAGTCTTCCTATTTTTTTGCTCATAACGCTTGTATAACGTTACCGTATTTTTAAATATTATATATTATCTGAATTTCGGGCAAATAACTTTTGCAGGAATGATGTAGGTAAGATGAAAACCAGTAATGATGTAAACATCTTTCCTTCCTTTTTTATCACCTCTTTGTTCTCCATTTTTTCCATACCCAACAATAGCAGGGTTACCTAGATCATCCGCCCAAAGCCCGTTTCCACCATACACATCTGCTGCTTTTTGAGCCAATGTAGCATTGTTCATATAGCCTTCATAACTTCTGTCTGACATTGCCACAGCCAAGTCTCCTTTAGCCGCTTGAAGTTTTACTTTATCATAATAGTTACCACCTACATCATCTATGTAATCCGTAGTAGTGAATCTCCAGCCAATTTCAAATGCAAGATCCAGGTGTTTAGCTAATTTATATCTAAAACCCACTCCAATAGGAAGGGCAATTTGATTCAATGAATATGGTTTTGCTCCACCGTCAAGACCTTGGCCTTCTGTAGACAATGGTTTCAAAGCAACCCAACTTCCGTCTGGAGCCTGAGCCTTTGGATTATGATGGAAATAAGCAATCCCAATAAACATGTATGGAGTGTAATCAACCCTTTTAGGATATTTTCCTCTGTTCTCGAACAAATCAATGACAACATCTGCTTTTACTTCGATGATGTCGTTTCTAAAACTAAGGTTACGGAACTTTCTGTTTACGTTTTTTGCAGCGTAGTTAGAGTTTTGTGCATCGCTACCAGCTATACGGCCCCAAGACACTGTTCCTCTGAAGGAAACTCTTGGTGCAACTCTATACAAAGCGGTGACACCAAAATTATAACGGGTAAACTTTATCCCTGGACTTGCAAAACTAGGTCCCGGATCTAAATCACCTATATAGTTCATGGCATTTAAACACCCACCAATACTGAAGTAGCGGTTTTGGGGATTAAATTTTTGACCATAAGAATCATACGAGGAGGCCAGCAGTAAGCCTCCAACAAGTAATGCTATTGAGTAGTATCTCTTCATTTTAGTCTCTAAAAAATTCAACACTATAATGGAATCAGACAAATATACATTTTCCAAAGATAAAAACCAATTAAGGTTAAAACTTTAATTTCTAGAGTCTAGCCCCCAGTTTAATTTGTCTCTCAACGTTTTTAAAAAATCATATTCAGGTAGTTCAATAAATTTTACTACGAAGTCTTCCTTTCTAACGACAAACTTAGTGTTCGGATTAACCAATCGTGAGCGAGCATCAAGTGAAACTAAAAAATCCTTTGCTCTTCCTTCAATTTCAAAAGACAATGTACAATCATCCGGAACAAGCATTGGCCTTACATTCAGGTTATGAGGACTGACAGGTGTAATGATAAAATTATGTGTGTCTGGCATCACTAAAGGACCACCACAACTAAGCGAATAGGCCGTTGATCCAGTAGGTGTAGAAATGACTAATCCATCTGCCCAGTAGGAGTTAAGAAATTTCCCATTGAGGTAAGTATGCACAACAACCATTGAGGTTGAATCTCTTTTCATGAATGTACATTCATTCAGTCCAAAATTCAATCCTGAAAATAAGGTGTCATCCAAGCCTTCAATCCTAACCAGACTTCTGTCCGTGACTTTATAATTTTTGGTGGCAAGATCCTCGATTGCTTTTTCGATTTCTTCTCTGCGTGTATAGGCAAGAAATCCCAACCTACCCATATTAATACCCAACACTGGTGTTTGCTGAGGACCAACGAATGTGACAGATTCCAACAAGGAGCCATCACCTCCCAAAGAGATCATTACATCTGATTTTGGAAAATCAATATGATCTTTGTAAACGAGATCAATCGAAAGATTTGCTAAACCTGTTTCGGATATAAATTGTTTGAAAGTTTCTGATACCGCAATTTTAAACCCCGCACCTTTTAGTTTTTTCCAGATTAAATCTACAAAAGGGAAATTGTCTGGACTGAAAGGTCTTCCATGTACAGCGGCTAGCATGGCTATATGTTGAGGTATTTAAAAAGTAAATCCAATCTATCTTTATCCTGATCTTCCGACTGACCTTCCTGAAAGAACGTTAGTATTCTATATTCATGACGTTCTAAGGTCGCAATGATTCTACTTAAATCGCTTTTATTCAGTTTTAAAGTCAGTTTAATGAACTCAGGATCTTTATCATTGTGTACAAAAGAACTTAAGATTTTAGCATCATTTGATTCAATCAATCGGCTGATTTGTGACAAGGAATAATCTCTTTCCTTCATTGAAAGCACAATGATCCCTCCAGGTCCATATCCATTCAACATCTGAGCCAGTGCGGCAGAGATATCACTGACGGAAACTACACCGAGGTATACTCCGCTTGGATCAGTCACTGGCAACAAACTTGTTTTATACTGATCCGCTTTTTTCAAAAGATCCAGGTAATGAACATCGGGAAGAACCTTCGCGTCTTGGAAATCAAGTTTATAGGAAGAAATAAGTAAAGCAGGATCATTCATTTCCAGAATGTTTTCTTCTGTGATTAATCCGGCATACTTCTTCTGATCAACTACAGGAAGCTGAGTTACCCTAAATTCATCCATCCAGTTCAAAGCTGTCTGACCGGTGTCAGTAAACTTTAATGGCGGTATCATTAAGTTGATTAACTCCTCTGCTAACATATTTTTCAGTTGATCTGATGTATAAAATTTTCGTAGATCTTATTAAACTTTGCGGGATGTTCCATCATTGGAGCATGACCACATTGATCGATAAAGTATAACTCTGAACTTGGTATCAAACGATTGAATTCATGGGCTACCATAGGCGGCGTAATCGTATCATTAAGTCCCCATATCAATAGCGTAGGCACTTTTATATTCACTAATTCTTTTGCCATGTTATGGCGTTGAGCAGATTTAGCAATGGCAATGATACGCATGCATTTGGGAATGCTGTTTGTTACATCAAAGATCTCATCGATCATTTCTTTCGATGCACGCTCAGGATTGTAAAAGGTATATTGCACACGTTCTTTTACAAATTGGTAACTCCCCCTGCGCGGATAAGAAGCGCCCATAGAGTTTTCAAACAATCCAGAACTACCGGTAAGTGTTAGACTTTTAACTTTGTCCTGGTTTTTAAGACAATAAATAAGTCCCACATGACCACCAAGAGAATTACCGATTAAAGAAAACTGATCCAGTTTTTTATAATTAACAAAGTCCGAAACGAAATTCACTAAGCCTGTTAACCCAGCACTCTTTATCGGCATTTCATAGATAGGAAGTAAGGGAATTATTACCCTGAATTTTTTAGAAAAAGATTCTACTACTGCATCCCAATTACTCAATGAACCAAATAATCCATGAAGCAACAGAAGTGTTTGTCCATCACCTTCCTCTATATATTTGAATTCTCCGTCCGATTTTATTTTGTACTGCATAGAATAAAAACCTTATTTCACCCTGAAATATATAACGTGCAATGTAATAATAAAGTTTATGAATATGCAATTAACCCAATGCATCCATACTACTCAAATGATCTCTTCATTTGTCCGAATATATCTTCGAATGGTACCGCTATCCTCACCCAGTCAAAGACAACTGGTGCCAGACGTTCACAATAATTTAATGCAATAGAATCTTTTTTTAGGGTTGTATACCACTGAACCTCTGCAGTACTGAATACCCACAATAATAAACTCAACATGAAGAACCACTTGAAAACAGACAATATGGCTCCAAATGCCTGATCAAATACACCGAAAGGAGTTTGATGTACTATATCACTCAATAACTTGGAAATCCAATAAGCGATATAAAATACCAATATCAAAATAATAATGAATGCCACAGAACCCACTAATTTAGGATTCCATCCAAATGAATCGGAGACGTATAAAACTGCAGTATGGGATAATTTCCAGGCTATGGCAAACGCAAGAATAATAGCAAATAAAGATAACAGCTCAATTAAAAATCCTTTTTTATAACCAAACCAGGCAGCCAGAGCGGCAATCAGAAATAATACGATGTCAACAATTTCCATCTCTATTGTGCCAATAGTTTTTTAACCATTTCTGAAATTGCTTTACCATCGGCTTTGCCTGCCAGTGCTTTGGAAGCCGCGCCAATGACCTTCCCCATTTCGGCTGTAGATTTGGCACCTACCTGATCAATCACTTCTTTTATTTTTGCGGCAAGTTCCTCTTCAGATAACTGTTTAGGCAGATAACGTTCGATGACCTGCAATTCAGCCAATTCTTTTTCTTGAAGTTCAGGTCTGTTTTGCTGACCAAAAATTTCGGCCGATTCTCTTCTTTGCTTCGCTGCTTTAGTAAGCAATTTGATTTCAGTCTCCTGATCAATTTCTGCTTTTGCTCCTTTCTCTGTCTCCGCCAGTAAGATCAACGACTTGATGCTTCTTAAAGCCATTAATTCTCCCTGATTTTTAGCCAACATTGCTTTTTTAATATCGCCTTCAATTTGTTCTTTTAATGCCATAGTTAATTTCTTTTGTAAATTGCACCTGTCAGTAAATGTAAAGAATAGATTTCAAAGTCACTATAATGACCCGATTAAGTGTAAACATAAATAAAATAGCAACCCTGCGAAATGCAAGAGGAGGAAATAATCCCAATGTATTGCAGGTGGCTTTAGATTGTGAGCGTTTTGGTGCAGAGGGAATCACCGTCCATCCCAGACCAGATGAACGACACATAAGATACGATGATGTAAGAGAGTTAAAGAAAAAAATTAAAACGGAATTTAACATAGAAGGCAATCCTGATGATCGTTTTATCAAACTCATTGAAGAAGTAAAACCTGATCAGGTGACACTTGTTCCTGATGCACCCTCTGCTATTACATCCAATGCAGGCTGGGACACCATCGCTCACCAAGGCTATTTACGTGAACTTATTTCACACTTGAAAAAATATGCCGGAAAGGTTTCCATATTTGTAGATCCAGATCTCCGAATGGTAGAAGGAGCTGCTCATGCACATGCGGATCGTATTGAATTATATACTGAACCTTATGCTTCCGCTTATCGAACAAACAAAGTAACCGCCATAGCATCATATATTATCGCAACGGAGCACGCTCTGAAATTGAACCTTGAGATCAATGCCGGTCACGACCTGGACCTCCATAACCTTCGCTTCTTAAAACAACAATTGCCTGCTTTGCATGAAGTATCTATTGGTCATGCATTGATCTGCGATGCCTTGTACTATGGATTAGAAAATACGATTCAATTATATTTAAGAGAACTGAAATAGCACATGAAATTATTCTTTCGTGAAATGGGTCACGGGCCTGACCTGATTATTTTACATGGTCTTTTCGGGTCTTCTGATAATTGGCTTTCACAAGCTAAAATCCTTGCCAATGAATACCATGTTATTTTGCCAGATGCAAGAAACCATGGACAGTCTCCATTTTCGGCGGAACACAATTATACGGTTATGTGCGAGGACCTCATGGAACTTATCACTTCCTTGCACCTTTCACATCCCTTTATCATCGGCCATTCCATGGGTGGTAAAACATTAATGAAATTTTTGGAGTTGTATCCAACTATTGTTGCAAAAGCAGTTGTTGCAGACATTTCACCAAGGTATTATACCAAGCATCACGATCATATTTTGAATGGACTTGCTCACATTCCTGTTGACACATTGGAATCGAGACAAGCTGCCGATCAAATACTTTCACAGTATTTGCCAGAACTTTCCGAACGACAATTTTTATTAAAGAATTTATACCGAAACGAAGAAGGCCATTTCAAATGGAGAATTAATTTGCCTGTTCTAACCCAAGAGATTGAAAATATAGGAGAAGGATTGTCCGATCAGCTGAGTATAGATACTCCTGTTCTCTTTCTTCATGGAGGTTCATCTAACTATGTTACGGAAAGAGACCTTCCTCTCATTTCTAAAATCTTCAAACACTACCAGATTAAAACCATTGAAGGTGTTGGGCATTGGCTTCACTCAGAAAAACCTCAGGAGTTTATTCGTGATGTAGATACCTTTTTTAAATCCGACATATGAAATTGAAGCGTATATACCTGCTACCGAATGAGCTTCATGAACATACCTTGTTAGACACCTTGTCTCCTCTGGCTGTTCAAAAAATAAAAACATTGACGACATTTTTTACAGAAAGTGAAAAGATGGCCCGTCGATGCATTGCTAAAACAAAACCTGACCACGCTATAGACAGCATCTCTTTGTATGTTGTTGACAAAGACACCGCAAGTGCTCAGGTAGAAGTATATTTCAAAGCCATCGATCAGGAAGAAGCGGGCATACTTTCTGATGCGGGTTGTCCTGGTATAGCAGATCCAGGTGCAGTGGTAGTAGCATTAGCGCATCGTAAAGGGATAGAAGTGATTCCCTTGGTAGGACCTTCTTCCATTTTGCTTGCATTGATGGCTTCAGGTATGAATGGACAATCGTTTTATTTTCACGGATACCTTCCTATTGAACAAGCGAAACGCGTGAAAAGCATACGACAGATGGTCAGTGACTCCTTGAAAAATAAAACGACACAACTCTTTATAGAAACGCCTTACCGCAACTTATCGTTGTGGAAAGATTTATTGGAGCACTGTTCAGCTGATACGCTATTATGTATTGCTTGCGGCATCACCGGTCCTGATCAGTACATCAAAACCATGTCAGTCTCTGCCTGGAAGAAACTCCCCTTGCCTGAGATTCACAAAAAGCCTGCTATTTTCTTGATACAAGCTTGATAGACTATTGATAATAATTACATATCTTTAACCCTTAAAATCAAAACCCTATACTTAATTTTATATGTCATATTTATTTACCTCTGAATCCGTATCGGAAGGGCATCCTGATAAAGTAGCGGACCAAATATCTGACGCGGTACTTGATGCTATGTTAGCTTTTGATCCACACTCACGAGTAGCCTGCGAAACATTGACTACTACTGGTCTTGTAGTAGTGTCTGGTGAAATCACAACCAACTCTTACATTGATATTCAAGAAACAGTAAGAGAAACTGTTCGTAAAATCGGATATACAAAATCAGAATATCGATTCGATGCAGATTCTTGTGCAGTAATGAGCACACTTCATGAGCAATCTCCTGACATTGCTCAGGGTGTAAATGAAGGCGAAGGTGTAGATAAAGAACAAGGAGCCGGTGACCAGGGTATGATGTTTGGTTATGCCGTTAATGAAACAGAAGAGTTGATGCCTATTGCGCTATCTCTTTCTCATAGCCTTGTATCGGAATTGGCTAACATCAGAAAAAAAGGAAAGGTAATGACTTACCTGCGTCCTGATGCGAAGTCTCAGGTCACTATGCAATATTCTGATGCAGGCAAAGTAGAGCGTATACACACGATTGTATTGTCTACTCAACACGATGACTTTGCTGCGGAAAAAGTAATGTTGAAAAAAATCAAAGACGATGTTTTAGAATATTTGATTCCTGTTGCTATTCCTAAAAAATTGCAGAAACTCATCGACTCTAAAACCATTTTCCATATCAATCCAACCGGTAAATTTGTAATTGGTGGTCCACATGGTGATACTGGTCTTACGGGACGTAAAATTATTGTAGATACTTACGGTGGAAAAGGAGCTCACGGTGGTGGCGCTTTCTCTGGTAAAGATCCATCCAAAGTGGATAGAAGTGCAGCATACGCTGCTCGCCATATCGCTAAGAACCTTGTTGCTGCAGGTCTAGCGAACGAAGTGTTAGTACAAGTAGCATATGCTATCGGTGTTGCTAAACCTGTATCGTTGAACATTAACACATACGGCACAGCAAACGTAAAACATAGTGATACTGAAATAGCAAAAAAAGTATCTGCCATATTCGACATGAGACCGAAGGCATTGATTGAACGATTGAAATTGAAAAATCCAATCTACTCCGAAACTGCAGCTTACGGACACATGGGAAGAAAGCCCCAGGTAGTAACAAAGAGATTTAAATTTTCTACCATCAAAGAGGTGAGAAAACAAAAAATAAAAGTGGAGAAAGAAGTACCAATAAAAGTGGAACTGTTTACTTGGGAGAAGTTGGATTATGTTGACCAGGTAAAAAAGGCATTTGGAATCAAATAGTTTTATTCTCTTTATAAATAAAAAAACCAGTCTCTCAAGGACTGGTTTTTTTATTTATCATTCTAGCTCATAAATTTGACTTAATGAGCCTGCATTTTTTCTTTTGTTTTCTGGAGTTGTCTTTTTAAGTTCTCATAGGCCGCATCAACTGCTTCTTCGAAAGACGCTCCCTGTTCTTTTACAATCAAGTCATTGCCCGGTATATTCAATTTAACCTGTACGATTTTATTCGCTTTCTCTTCATTTTTTTCCAGCTTCAAAAAAACTTCTCCTGCTACAATTCTATCGTAGAACGTATCTAATTTGTCCAGTTTTTTTTGAATGAAGTCTATCAATTTTACATCAGCGTCAAAGTGGATAGATTGAATTTGCAGTTTCATAATCAAGCAATTTAAATTGTTAAACTTACGATTTGGGGTGTGCCTGGTCAAAGATCTTCTTTAACTGATCTATCGAATTGTGAGTATACACCTGCGTTGCCGCCAGACTGCTGTGACCCAGTAGATCTTTTATGGCATTGAGGTCAGCTCCTTTATTCAATAAATGCGTTGCGAAGGTATGTCTCAACACGTGGGGACTTTTCTTTTCGATCGTGGATACATAACTCAGGTAATGTTTGACTAAACGATATATAAAAACCGGATATACTCCGTCTCCATTATTAGTAACGACAAAATTTGAGCCAGTGTTACACAAGTTTAATTTAGTTTTTTCTTTTGCATATTTTTCCGCTACAACTTGTACACCCTGAGGTATGGGAATAAGGCGTTCTTTATTTCCTTTTCCTTTTACTTTCACTAACCCTTCTTTCCAGTGTATGTCGGAATCTTTCAAATCAATGAGTTCGGAAAGACGCATACCTGTTCCATAAAAAAACTCCAGTACCAATCGGTCTCTCAGTCCTGAAAATCCTTCTTCAAATTCAAATTGATCCAATAGCTTCAACATATTGGTTTCTTCCACAAATACAGGCAGTTTCTTTCTGACTTTGGGCGCTGTGATTTTCAGCATTGTATTTATTTCGATTTTTTTATTCCGCAGCAAAAATTTATAAAATGTTCTTAACGCTGCCAGTTTGCGGGTAACGGATTTTGCTTCCATTCTGCTTTCCATCATGCTCAGTATCCATGACCTGATCATGCGATGGTTACTGTTGGCTATATCTGACTCTTCGTAAGTTTGTCGGATATAGATTTGAAATTGCTCTAAGTCCGTACGATAGGATACAAGGGTATTGACACTATACCGCTTTTCTGTTTTAAGAAAGTCTAAAAAAGAATTTACCATATCAACTTATACATGACTGAGCCACATAAGTTAATATGGTAAATTAAAATTATATAAAAAAGAAAAGTTTAGACTATAAACCTTCTGCTTCTTGCATTTTTTGACGGTAAGCAGCACGCAATACCTGAGTTCTTCTAGTGATAGAAGGTTTTTCAAACGAAGTTCTTGCTCTCAATTGTTTCAAAACGCCCGTTTTTTCAAACTTCTTTTTGAAACGCTTTAATGCTCTGTCAATTGATTCGTTTTCTTTTACGCTGATGATGATCATAAACTTGATTTTTATTAAGGGATACAAACTTACTGGAAAAAAACCAGACAGTCAACCCTTCTGAAAGGTTATTTTAAGAGAGATTTCGCTATGACTATCTTTTGAATCTCGGAAGTACCTTCTCCGATCGTACATAGCTTAGCATCACGGTAGTATTTTTCAGCTGGATAGTCTTTGGTATAGCCATATCCTCCGAAAATCTGAACCCCTTCATTGGCTGCTTTTACAGCGACTTCCGAAGCATAATATTTAGCCATAGCAGCTTGTTTCGTCATGGGCTGTCCTGCCATTTTCAAATAAGCCGCATTGTAGATCAGTAGTTTTGAAGCTTCTATTTCGGTAGCAAGATCCGCCAGTTTAAATGAAATACCCTGAAAAGAAGATATGGGCTGGTTGAATTGATGTCTTTCCTGAGAATAGGCCAACGCTGCTTCAAAAGCTCCTTCTGCAATTCCCAAGCTCAATGCAGCAATAGAGATACGTCCACCATCCAATACTTTCATGGCCTGCTTAAAGCCTTCCCCTTCTTTACCCAACAACTGAGACTGGTGTATTTTGCATTGGTCAAAAATAAGCTCAGTAGTTTCTGAAGCTCTCATTCCCAATTTATTTTCCTTGCGACCGTGAGTAAAACCAGGCGTTCCTTTTTCAATGATAAATGCGGACGTTTTCTTTTGATCCTCTGCAATAGGAGTTCTCGCGATGATCACTGCTACAGACGAAGATTTGCCGTGCGTAATGAAGTTTTTTGCACCGTTCAAAATATAATATTCGCCTTCTTTGGTAGCAACTGTACGCATATTCCCAGAGTCCGAACCTGTATTGGGTTCAGTTAGTCCCCATGCTCCGATCCATTCGGCGGAGGCTAATTTGGGCAAGTATTTTTTCTTTTGTTCTTCTGATCCAAATTGCAAAATATGACCTGTGCACAAAGAGTTATGCGCAGCATAAGATAAGCCGATAGAGCCGCATACTTTACTGATTTCTTCAATGGCTACGATGTATTCAAAATAGCCAAGCCCCGCTCCTCCATATTCTTCAGGTACCATAATACCCATTAGTCCAAGAGTGCCTAGTTGCTTAAATAAATCTATGGGGAAGGTTTGGGCTTCATCCCATTCCATGACGTATGGACGGATATTGCGCTCGCTAAAATCACGGACGGTGTCCCTGATCATCGATTGTTGTTCAGACTGATTGAAATCCATAAGCTAATATACTACTAATACGGTACTGACCAAGTGTAAAAATGGGTCGCTTTGTTTTTGAAGTAATCGTGAAAAACAATATCTGGGCCAAATTTGAGCAGCTCAAAAATAGAGTCTTCCTTGGAAAAGAAGTGTAGCTTATAATTTTGCTTATCCTTTAGCTCTTCTGTTATTTTATCCCTTAAGGCCTTTTCATCCTCCTGAATAAACACCTTAAAAATCTTAGTAGCGTCCATGATAATAATGTTTTAATTATATTGTTTAACGCAAGAAGTCTTCAACATGTTACACCAGCTTCGTTTTATAATGCTATAAAATATACTTACTTTGTGGATTATTTTAAAAAACAGAATTAAAGGCATACATGAAAATTGGTATTGTAGGCACGGGATATGTTGGATTGGTTACAGGAACATGTTTTTCTGAAGTTGGACTTGAAGTCACCTGCATAGATATTGATCAACGTAAAATAGACAACCTGAACAAGGGTATATTACCTATCTACGAGCCAGGTTTAGAAGAACTTGTAGTTAAAAACCATCAGAAAAAAAGACTCCATTTTTCCACTGATCTTAAAAGCTCCATTCAGGAAACGGACGTGATATTTATAGCAGTTGGTACGCCTCCTGGAGAAGACGGTAGCGCTGATCTCAAATACGTATTGCAAGTAGCTTCGCAGATAGGGCAATCTATCGAAGGTTATAAAGTCATTGTGACTAAAAGTACCGTCCCTGTTGGCACCAGCGAAAAAGTGAAAGCTGCTATTCTTGCAGAATTATCTAAAAGAAATCGTACTGATGTTCCCTTTAGTGTTGCTTCGAATCCGGAGTTTTTAAAGGAAGGAGCGGCAGTAGAAGATTTCATGAAACCTGATCGCATTGTTATAGGCCTAGAAGAAGAGCGTGCGGAAGAGGTAATGCGAAAACTTTATAAACCTTTTGTATTAAATGGCCATCCTGTTTTAGTCATGGATATTAAGTCAGCCGAAATGACAAAGTATGCAGCTAATGCTATGCTGGCAACAAAAATAAGTTTCATGAATGATGTAGCCAATCTGTGTGAAATACTTGGTGCAGACATCAATCATGTGAGAAAAGGAATTGGTTCTGATCCGCGAATAGGAAATAAATTTATTTATGCCGGCATTGGATATGGTGGCTCATGCTTTCCTAAAGATGTGAAAGCACTTATAAAAACAGGTGCAGACTCCGGACATGCGATGCGCATTTTGCAATCTGTTGAAGAGGTCAATGAACATCAAAAAACTATTTTGGGTAACAAAATAAAAAACTATTTTGGTGACCTAAATGGAAAGAGATTTGCGCTATGGGGCTTGTCTTTCAAACCCAAAACAGACGACATGAGAGAAGCACCTTCACTTGTCATCATTGATTTTTTATTGAAAGAAGGAGCACACGTATGTGCGTATGACCCTGTCGCTATGCACGAAGCCAAACATACACTTGGAGATAGCATCACTTATACAGATGATATGTATGATACCTTAACAGGCGCTGATGCCTTGCTGCTTATCACGGAGTGGCCCGAATTTAGAAATCCGGATTTCGATAAAATAGCCAAGCTTCTTAAACAAAAAGTTGTTTTCGACGGACGAAATATATTTGATGGAAAAGAGTTAATTGAAAAAGGCTTTTCTTATCAAGGCATAGGCGTTAATCCATAAACTATACCATGCGAAAAAGAATATTAATTACAGGCGGAGCCGGTTTCCTTGGATCTCATCTTTGCAGTCGTTTTCTAAAAGAGGATTTTCATGTCATTGCCATGGACAACCTCATCACCGGATCGTTGAAAAATATCGAAGAGTTTTTCCGTTTGGAAAATTTCGAGTTTTATCATCATGACATTTCAAAATATGTACATGTGCCTGGCGATATCGATTACATCTTACACTTTGCTTCACCTGCAAGTCCCATCGATTATTTAAAAATTCCGATACAAACATTAAAAGTAGGTTCGCTGGGAACACATAATCTCTTAGGACTTGCGCGTGCAAAAAAAGCGCGCATCCTGATTGCTTCTACATCGGAAGTATATGGAGATCCGGCGGTGCATCCACAACCTGAATCGTATTGGGGTAACGTGAATCCGATTGGCCCACGTTCTGTATACGATGAAGCCAAACGTTTTCAAGAAGCCATCACCATGGCTTATCATACCTTTCATGGAGTAGAAACACGCATCGTAAGAATTTTCAATACCTACGGTCCGAAAATGAGATTAAATGATGGCAGGGTATTACCTGCTTTCGTCGGACAAGTATTAAAGGGCATGGATCTTACCGTGTATGGCGATGGTTCGCAAACACGGTCCTTCTGTTATGTGGATGATTTGGTAGAAGGCATCTACCGATTATTGTTTAGTGATTATGCATTGCCTGTAAACATTGGCAATCCACAGGAGATCACCATCAAAGAATTTGCTGACGAAATCATTGCACTAACTGGAACAAGTCAAAAAGTAATTTATGTTGCCCTTCCAATCGATGATCCTAAACAACGTAAACCGGATATCACCAAAGCGAAAGAACTTTTAGGCTGGGAGCCAAAAGTAAATCGTAATGAAGGACTCAAAACTACTTTAGAATATTTCAAATCCATTCCCATTGAAGAATGGAACATTACACCAAAAGAATTTAAAAGCAACTAAAAAGAAAATATGGACTTTTCAATTTTTTCAAAACTAAAAAACAAAGAAGCTTCCTTAGCTGTGATTGGATTGGGTTATGTAGGACTACCAATTGCTTTGGCTTTTGCAAAAAAAATAAAAGTGGTTGGCTTTGATATCAATGCCAAGCGTGTGGAGCAGATGAAAAACAACATTGATCCAAGCGGAGAATTGGCTGCTAGTGATTTTGCTAATAGTGATATAGAATTTACAGACAGTCTTGACGTGTTGAAGAAAGCATCGTTCTTTATTGTTACGGTACCAACTCCTATTGATGCTTTCAACTTTCCTGATTTGAAACCTCTTATTTCAGCGAGTACTGCTGTTGGTAAAATATTAAAAAAAGGAGACTACATCGTTTACGAGTCGACGGTATATCCAGGTTGTACTGAAGAGGATTGTATTCCTGTACTCGAAAAAGAATCTGGTTTAAAATTCAATGTAGATTTCAAAGTAGGTTATTCTCCTGAACGCATCAATCCTGGAGACAAAGAGCATACCTTGGCTAAAATCATGAAAGTAGTTTCAGGTTGTGATGAGCAATCTTTGGACGAAATCGCAAAGACCTACGAAATCGTAGTGGAAGCAGGTATTCACAAAGCATCCAGTATACAAGTAGCAGAAGCCGCTAAGATCATAGAAAACACACAGCGCGATTTGAACATCGCTCTCATGAATGAATTGTCTGTCATTTTTGACAAGATGAATATTAATACCTATGAAGTATTAGAAGCTGCTGGTACCAAATGGAACTTCTTGCGCTTCTCTCCTGGCCTAGTGGGCGGACATTGCATTGGAGTGGATCCATACTACCTGACTTATAAGGCTAAGAAACTTGGTTACAATCCATACGTCATATTAAGCGGAAGATATATTAATGATGCGATGAGCAGCCATGTCGCAAAAAAAACTTTGCAACAACTGATTCAGCAATGCAAGGATTTGTCTAAGGCAAGAGTGCTTGTGATGGGTGTTACCTTCAAAGAAAACGTAGAAGACATTCGAAATTCAAAAGTAGCTGACCTCATCAGAGAATTAAAATCATACGGTCTTCATGTTGACTCAATAGATCCTCTGGCCGATGCTAAAGAATTTGAACATGAATACAATCTTACCCTTCAAGAAAAAGCAACTGGGACCTACGATGCCGTTGTACTGGCAGTTTCTCATAAAGAATACATCGGCGAAGGTGCAGCACTTGTTGCAAAATTGCTTACTCCTAAAGGAATCTTGATAGACATCAAAGGTGTATTCAGAAAAAACACTTCAATATTCCCTCATTACTGGAGTTTATAATATGGCAGCAAAGACCATTCTTATCACCGGAGGCGCAGGATTTATAGGATCTCACGTCGTTCGCTTGTTTGTACAAAAATATTCCGATTACCAGATTGTCAATTTAGACAATCTTACTTATGCCGGTAATCTCGGTAATCTTTCAGACATTGAATCTTCTCCAAATTATACTTTTTTAAAAGGAGACATTACAGATCAATCTTTCCTGCAACAATTGTTTGCTACCTATCAATTTCATGGCGTGATTCATCTTGCGGCTGAATCGCACGTCGATCGGTCGATTTCTTCTCCCATGGAATTTGTGTTGACAAACGTAGTCGGAACCGTCAATCTTTTAAATGCAGCAAAAGAACATGTAAAATCCGGAAAACCTTTCGATCGATTTTATCATGTATCTACAGACGAAGTTTATGGCTCGCTGCATGACGACGGTTTTTTTACGGAAGAAACTGCTTACGATCCGCAATCTCCTTACTCTGCATCTAAGGCCAGTTCCGATCACTTCGTAAGAGCCTATCACAATACCTACAAACTTCCTGTAGTGATCAGCAATTGTTCCAATAACTATGGACCTAATCAGTTTCCAGAAAAACTGATTCCGCTTTTCATCAATAACATCAAACATAAAAAACCTCTTCCTGTCTATGGCAAAGGAGAAAACATCCGAGATTGGTTGTATGTAGTGGACCATGCAAGAGCCATTGATGTAGTCTATCACAAAGGCGCGTTGGGAGAAACATATAACATTGGAGGACATAACGAATGGACCAATATTGCATTGATAAAAGTGCTGTGTAAAATTATGGACGTGAAGCTTGGGCAATCTCCAGGTTCTTCCGAACAACTGATTAGCTATGTTACTGATCGCGCGGGCCATGATTTTCGCTATGCCATTGATGCTACAAAAATTCAAAACGAATTGGGTTGGACTCCTTCTTTACAATTTGAAGAAGGCATTGAAAAAACAATTAACTGGTATCTTGAAAATGAATGCTGGTTAACGCAAGTGACATCAGGAGCATACCTAAATTATTACAAGCAACAATACAGTAAATAAGATCTTATGAAAGGCATTATTTTAGCGGGAGGTTCTGGTACCAGGTTACATCCACTTACATTGGCTGTCAGCAAACAATTGATGCCTGTATATGATAAACCGATGATTTATTATCCGCTGTCCTGCCTTTTACTTACAGGCATACGTGACATCTTAATCATTAGCACACCGCAAGACTTGCCACATTTTAAAAAACTGCTTGGTGATGGTTCTCAATTGGGTTGTACTTTTGTTTACGCGGAACAGCCAAGACCAGAAGGATTGGCTCAGGCCTTTATCATCGGTAGAGAATTTATCGGCAAAGATAAGGTAGCCTTGGTGCTTGGTGATAATATTTTTTATGGAAGTGGATTGAGCAATACTTTTTTCAGCAACAACGATCCGGATGGCGGCATTGTGTTTGCCTACCACGTTTCAGATCCCGAGCGTTATGGTGTGGTAGAATTCAATGCAGATCACCAAGTCATCAGTATAGAAGAAAAACCAACTACTCCAAAATCAAATTACGCCGTTCCGGGAATTTATTTCTACGATAACGAAGTAGTGAACATTGCTGCTGCCATGAAACCGAGCAGCCGCGGAGAATTAGAAATAACCGACATCAACAAAGAATACCTGAAAAGAGGTAAACTAAAAGTTTCTATTTTGAACAGAGGTACAGCATGGCTTGACACGGGAACATTCGCTTCTTTGATGCAGGCCGGAGAATTTGTACAGGTCATTGAAGAACGTCAGGGATTAAAGGTTGGCTGCATTGAAGAAGTCGCATATAAAATGGGATTCATAGACAAACAACAATTGGACAAGCTTGCTCAACCTTTGTTGAAAAGTGGATACGGACAATACCTTTTAAATCTTACCAAACAATAACAAAAAAAATGAGAAGGCTCTTACATTTTATTATAGCATGCAGCTGCAGCATTTTTTTTTATGCTTGCGAAGAGCACTCCACAAAAACTGAATCTCTATCAACTAAAGATACCGTCGCTATTTCTACAGAAGATTCTGTTGTTTCAGCTGGAGATACAATATCTGCTGGTTCAATTAAATTATACCCTCTCAATGATTCTCCTTTATTCAATGATGCGATATTAACATTGAATGCTCCGACGGAGAAAGAAAATATTTCCGGCAATCAGGTTCACTTCAATTACGATATCAAAAATTATTTCCTGACCAAACCTACTCAGGAAGGCAGTTGTGCTACAGACTGTGCCAACAGTGGACAAGGTCAGCACATCCATCTTATTTTAAATAATCAACCTTATCTGGCCAAATATACGACTGAGTTCGACGAGACATTAAAACCAGGTCGTTACGTAGCTTTGTCTTTTTTATCCAGATCCTATCATGAAAGCATCAAGCATTATGAAGCGTATGATCTTCGCCAATTTTTTGTTGGAGAAACAAATGAAAAAGAATTGGACCTTACACAACCGATGCTTTTCTACAGTCGGCCAAAGGGGGAATACAAAGGGAAGGACACTAAAAAAATATTGCTGGACTTCTATGTGGTAAATGCCACATTGGAAGCTAATGGTTACAAAATCCGGGCAACAATTAATGGAAATGAATTTTTATTGTCTTCCTGGAAGGGTTATATTCTAGAAGGCTTACCTATGGGAGAAAGCAAAATAAAAATTGAACTCCTCGACAACAAGGGAAATATCGCAAGTAGTCCTTATGCCGTGACGGAACGAACCATTACCTTAATGCAATAGGTTAACTAAATACATCCTTGAGTATAGCCAAAGATTGTATTCTTCCCATGGAAGGGAAATGAATTTGATAATAATCAATCAGTACTTCCAATGTTCTTCTTCGTAAGGAAGAAGAAATTTTTAAAGAGAAGAGAACAAGGTCTTTGTGATTGTGCAACAATTCATCTAATAATACTTCTACATCTTTATCCAGCAAGCGTCCGAAATCTTTTGAGATATCTTCCGCCGAAGAGGGATGCACACCCAGATACACGGCATACTCCAATAGAAAGAGCAAATGAAAATCTTCGTATTCTTCCGTTAATTCATCAAACAATAAAAGTCTTTTCACTAAAAATGAAAACAACTCTTCATCCGCATGTTCTTCTTTTAATGTTTTAATGAATAGCTCAGAGAGGAAAAGCAGGACTGCGATTTTTTTAAGTTCAAATGAAGCGGTGCGATAAGCCTTGTAGACTCTATATTCTGAAATTCTATTGAGCCCTTTACCTGCATGATCGTAGACGACAAGATCCAGTATTGTCAATGTTTGAAAAAACGCACCTTTCCCTTTTTTATCACGCACACCATTGACGAGGTACGATTTAAGACCCAGTGCTTCTGTGTATATATTAACGATGATAGAGGTCTCTTTATATTTTATAAAACCTAAAACAATTCCTCTTGTCTTAACCAGCATCAGTCCTGCACAGCTATTTTGCCTACATACTTTTCTGATCCATCATCTGTCGCATTAAAAATAAGATAGACTCCTGCTGTTGCTCTTCTACCGGTGTAATCTTTCAGGTTCCAAGATGCTGTTCCTCCACTTGCAGGTGTTTCATATGTTAGTTTACCCGCAATGTCTGTAATCTTTACTCTAGAATTATTAGCTAAGCCTGAGATCCCCACCCAGCCATCGAAGTCGCGCGGTACCGGATTCGGAAAAATCTTTACATTACTGTACTCCTCTCCTGTCGGTGTAGTCGTTGCATCGTTTCGATATGAGATCACGCCCCTATCCGTACCAAAGAAAACCTCCCCTGTTTGTTCGTTGATCGTAATCGTATTTACATTGTTATTAATCATCGGGCTGTTGCTTTCATTGAAATGATAGATGGTTTGCAATCCATCCGAACTCAATAAAAAAACACCATCGGGTGTACCTACCCATTTTCTGTTGGCGCCATCCGTTTTGATGCAATTGATCTGCTTATCAAAAAACAGAGGGAAGCCATCCACAATAGGTAAGTATGCTTTAGGAATACTATACGATTTAATTTGTGATGGATTTGTAAATACACAAATTCCCTGATTGGTGCCTATCCATACTTGTCCCGTCTTATCTACATCTATCGTATTGACATTGATATCTGGTAAAGCACCAGACGCATCATCCACGTTAAAATATATTTGGGTACTGGTACCTAAACTTTTGTTGATCTCTTTGAACATCATCAAACCCCTGATCCCACCTGATGCATCAAACCTCAACCATTTATTCATCTGTTGATCCACAACAATTTCCAATGGATATTTTCCACGGTCCTGAACTGCTTTGAAAGAAGACCAGTTACCCAAAGGATCTATAGCATACAGAAAAGGCTTATCTGCCGTACGATCAACTTGAGAGTGTCCGCAAATCCAAACAGTACCTAAGTTATCAGTGGTTAACCCAGTAGTGTAAAGTTGTTTTAATGGGCCGACTGTTGTATCACTATACAGCACCGATGTTTGAGTGATCGGATCAAATTTAAGCACACCATAACCGTATGTCGAAAAATACCATTTCCCAGAAGCAGGATGTAATGCGCCATCCAGCAAATCCCGTGTCTGTGAGGGGAATCCATTATATATGGTATTCGCGCTCCATATATCATCATTGCCTAAATACATGACCGCACTTTCTCTATAGATACTACCATAAGACGCATTTAATCCACCTCTAAAATTGACCACTTTCGAATCAATATACTTCAATCGATATGAATCCGAAGTAAAAGGACCAACCGGAGCTCCTATACCAACTACATTTGCAGACGGAGTAGGATAATATCCAATCCCATAATTAGATTGGACAAACCAAAGTAGGCCATCTTTATCCAGCAGTGCATCAGATGGACTATAATAATAACCGGTTGTATACACCTCAATAGAAGAATTACTATTTACTTTAAATATGTTATAATCTACAGTAAGCGTCATGGATTGATCGCCATCGGAGATGGATCTTACTTCCCCACCTGTTGTCATGCTTGTGACGTTCCATTGTGTGCCATTAAAATAATAAACTCCTTTGCCATTGACTCCGGCATAAATCACATCGCCGAGTCTACCGACTGCCTTCGTATCGCCGGCAGGTAATCCATCTGCGGAGCCATATAATTTCCAACTGTTGTAATCTCTAAGATTCACGCCAGGAGAATAGGGAGCACTTAATAGTCCTTTTTGAGAAGCGACAAATATAGAATCACCATCCTGACTCAAGACTGAAGCATAGAAGACATTCGCTGATCCATCACTGCTTACGTTCAAATAAGAATCAGAAACTTCTCTCCTGTCCATATTTATGATGCTCAACCCATAATCAGTGGATACGAATAAATCATTTCCATATGCGCGAAGATGATTGATCTGTTTCGATCCCGTAATATTTGAACGTTGTATATCATTAAACGGACTTACGGCATTCCCTGTTACAAAATCGAT